>JAYUWZ010001017.1:0-5802 GCA_043753265.1 Verrucomicrobiaceae bacterium | reverse complement strand
CGCCGCGCGTGCGCGACGTGATGCAGCCGAACGTGATCAGCGTGCATGCGGACACGCCGTTGTATGATGCGGTGCAGCTCATTGAGCGGCGGCGGCTGCGCGGGCTGCCGGTGGTGGACGACCAGAGGCGGTGCCTGGGGTTGCTGAATGCGTTCATGATTACGCATCATCTCTTTCCCCCGCGCGAGGAGGCGAGCGCGGCGCGCACGGTGACGGCGTCGCTCGCGGACGTTGCGCGCACGCTGGGCGCGCAGTTGATTTGCGGGAATCTCTCGACCACGGAGGAGGAGCTTTTTCTTCTGGTGGGGGCGATGCGCCAGGACAGCTTTGCGCCGCGCGCGGCGAAGTATGCGGGACAGGGCCGGCACGTGGTGGTGTTTGTGGGCGACCGACCGCACATCCAGCAACTGGCGATCGAGAACCGCGTGCGGGCGATTGTGGTGACTGGCGGGTATGCGGTGGAGCCAGACGTGGAGATCGCGGCGCGCTCGGCGGGGGTGGTGATTCTTTCCTCGGCCAGCGACACGGCGACGAGCGTGCTGATGTCGCGCGGTGCGGTGCGGGCGCGGCGAATGATTGAGACGGACTTCCTCGCATTCCAGCACGACGCGCGAATCACCGAGGCGCGGCATAAGGCTGCGGACAGCAGCGCTTTTATTTTCCCGGTGCTCGACGACCATGGCTCGCTGTGCGGGATTTTGTCGAAGTCGGACTTCATCAAGACCGTACCGAGGCAGCTCATCCTGGTGGATCACAACGAGCTCGATCAGGCGGTGAGGGGCGCGGACCAGGTGCCGATAATCGAGATTTTGGATCATCACCGGCTGGGGGGATTCACGAGTGCCACGCCGATGCTCTTTTTGAACAACCCGGTGGGGAGCACGTCCACGATCGTGACGCAGTGCTTTGCGCAGGCGGGCATCCCCATCCCCCGGCCTGTCGCAGGCTGCCTGCTTGCCGGGCTGCTGAGCGACACGCTCAACCTGCATTCGCCGACGACGACGGCGGCGGATCGCACGACGCGGGAGACGCTGGCCAAGGCTGCGGAGGTGAATGCGGACGATTTTGCGCGGGAGATTTTCAGCGTGGGCAGCCCGTTGCTGACGCTGACCGCAGAGGAGGCGATCTCCGCGGATTCCAAGCCCTACACGGAGGATGGGCACCGCTTCCTCGTGGCGCAGATCGAGGAGCTGACGTTTACGCATTTCGAGGACAAAAGGCTGGGCCTGCTCGCGGCGCTGGACGCGCAGCGTGACCGGGAGAATGTGCTGTTCTCGGCGCTGCTGGTGACGGACATCACCACGCAATCCTCACTGCTACTGGTGCGCGGGGAGGATCGGTTTCTGGCGACGATCGATTACCCGGAGGTGGGTCCCGAGGGGCAGCCGAATTTGTGGCAGCTCGATGGGGTGGTTTCGCGGAAGAAGCAGTTGCTGCCTTATTTGATTGAGTGTCTGGGGAGGATGCGGCCGGAGGCGTAGGGTGCTTTGAGGCTTACTGCATTAGAAGAACCGCGAAGTTCAGGAACCCGCGCGCACACCGCGACGAAGTGAGGTTTGCGCCAACCACCTCCGCCCCGGCGCCATCTTCGATTCTCGACTCGTTCCTCGCTGCTACTAATGAACACTTGTGTAAGGTGTTGGAAATGCGGTGGGAGTGAAATGGTGAGTTTTGGCGAATTTGGACGATTATCCCGCCCGAACACACACCGCGAAAAAGTGAGGTTTGCGCCGCCCACCTCCGCCCCGGCGCCATCTTCGATTCTCCACTCGTTCCTCGGTCGGGATGACGCGTTTAAAAAAGGCGCTTCGCGCCACCGTGACTTCGGATGGGCATGACAGCCACACGCGTGCGGAATGACTACTTCAGGCCGGGGCGGTAGGTTTTCGCGGTGCCGCTGACGGGGTCGACGGCCCAGCAAATGTAGTCGGGTGGGGCTTTGGTGCCGTTGTTGGTGCGCGGGAGGTCCGCCAGGGAGTGCACCGTGATGTGCCAGAGGCCTCCGGTGGAGTCAGGGCCTACTCCTGCCTGGGCGAGGTCGGTGCCGCCGCCCGGAAGGAAATGGAAGAACACGTATTCGTAGTTGTATCCCACACCACGCGGGAGTTCCAGGTTGTTGACCTTGTCATTTTGCACCTGGGACATGGTGAGGGTGCGCTTGGCCGGTTCCTCACCGAGGATGGTGGAGAGGCGGGTGGCGGGGTTCATGATCATGCCGTCTGGGAAGCGGAAGTACTTGCTGGCGGGCACCCACAATCCCGTGGAGTTGCGCTGGAAGAACTGCAGGGCGCGGAAGTGGCCGGTGGTGGGGGTGTCCTTCTTTTCGCCGGGAATTTCGGGATCTCCAAAGCGGAAAAAGCGCACCTGCACCATCGTGTTGTTTGCGAGGGCGAACTGCCGCGCCATGCTCATCTGATCCGCGATCAACGTCGCGGATTGTGAGAGGCTGGAGCCGCGGAACACAGGGCCCAGGGCCGGAACCGCGAAGCCCGCGATGATGCCGATGATAGTGATTACCACTAGCAACTCCACGAGGGAGAATGCCCGCAGCTTGTGGATGGGAGTGGTAGGGCTCATGGGTTGAAGCGCTTGGTTTGCACGATGCGGAACTTGTAGAACGTGTCGAGCGTGGCATCGGGTGTAGTGGCAAAGTCGGGAAGCGTTTTGTCGCCCAGATCCACGTAGTGCTCAACGGTGGCGGCACCGCGGTACTCGCCGACAACGCCGTCCACATCCTCGCGCCACACCGACCATGTGTCGTTGCTGCTGCCGGGCCGCTTGCGGAGTGATTGCACACGCATGTGGACGGTGAAGGTGTTGGATTTGGTGGTGGTGCGGGCGTAGATCTGACCGTAGGGGGCCTCGCGGGCATTGTCGCCGGTGCGAAGGTAGCTCGACCACCATGCGCCGCGCACGGTGGAGAGCGTGGTTCCCTCCGGGACGAGATGCATGTCGCAGATTTCGGAGGCACTGCGGAACATCCCTCCCTTGGTCGAATTGTCGAAGCGCTCCTCGAAGCCTTTCAGGGTTTCGGGGATATTGATGGCCTTGCGAAGCATTCCGCTAGGCCCACCGGTGGGAATTGCGACGAGCCGAACCGATTTCATCACGCCGTGCAAAGCGGTCGCGCGGGTAATGTAGGAGAACGGGGCGATCTGGTAGTTCAGGTTCACCTTGCCCAGCGAGGAGAGCGGCTCGCTGATGGCGAAAGGCTCGACGATGGGCATGGTAAAGAAATCGAGGAACAGATGATCGCGGATGCGCTTGGTGCCAGGGGCGAAAGGAGTCAACCCGGGATGCGCGGAGCCAGCGGCGGGGGTGGGCGAGAAGAGCAGCGTGCGCCACGGTTCAGGGTTTGCCCCGTTCACATTCACGGGCAGGGAGCCAAAGACCACGGCGGAGGAAACCTGGCGGTTTGGCGTGTTCGTGGGTGCGGAATACCAGTCGCCCTGATTGGAGCCGTAGTAGTCATCCGGCTTGTTGATGTATGCGCCGTCCTGGAATCCGTAAGGGCCGTTGTCCCAGTCACCCACCACTCCAGAGTTCATCTTTGCGCCATCCATGCCACGGGCGGCGATGAAGTTGCCGCGCTGACCCGTGATGAGGGCCGTCTGGAATTTTCCACCGGTGACGGTGCTGCCATCGCCATTGCGGAAGCTGTGGATGATACGGGTATCGCTCGCATAGCCGCCGCCATCCACGCCGCCAGCATAAGGTGCGAAATAGGTGGAAGGCACGTTCGTGAGCGCAGCCACCATGCGGAGGTCGCCGCGGCTCGGGCCGGCTGGATTTACCTCGAGACTGCGCACGATGTCCGCCGCATTCACGATGTTGAATTTATTGTCCTCGGGTCCGATGCGGTTGTAGAACTCCCGATCGGCGCCGGAGTCATCCGGCGGGAGCAGGTTCACCTCCCCGGGGAACTGGAGCTGAACGGTCTGCACCAGCGTGTCCGGGCCAAAGTTGGATGCGTATCCGGCATGAATTTCCACGGTGATGACTCCCGACTTGAATCGAAAGCGTCCGCCATTTTGTCGACGGTCGAGAGTGATTTCGCTGCTTACGAAGGGGTAAACTTTTTCCTCATCGTACGGGGTACCGGCGAGCACCTGCTGGTGGGTGGGGATTTGCTTGGTAATGTCGTCGCCGGGGCCGTTCCAAAGGCGGAAGTTTGCAACGGTGCCGGTGTGGGCAGTGTTGTGGTTACCGCCGCTTCCGTAGCCGCAACGCGAGGTGACCAGATTCACCAGGGGACGGGAGGGGAAATACCCCGACTTGTCGTCGATGGTGATGGTCTCGAGTCCCTTGACCACGTAGCGCACATGCGGGCTCCATGTCCATGAGCCTGCATTGGGGGTGAATGGTTCCAGCGCAAAGACGATGCGCATTTTGCGGGGATCGGGAAGGTTTGCCGCGGGTAGCGGATTCGGCGTGGCGCTGCTCTGGTAAAAAATCACCATTGCCTCGGTGACCGTGGGGAAGCGGCCAAAGCCCTTCGTCCCCTGCCCTGGCGCGCCTGCCTGCGGAACCAGCGGAACTACTTGCGTCTCGCCGCTTACTGCATCGGGCATCTGACGAGCCGGTGCATACTCATAGCGAAGAGAGGCGTCGGCGTTGAGGGCATAGGAATTGGTGAGGCGCAGGATATCAACCATCTCGGTGAGAATCTGATCGCGCTGAGCGGCTGGATAACGCTCGGTGAATTTACCGCCAAAGCCGGGAATTGGTTCATCCGTCAACTTTTGGAGGTAGCGATACAGCGCCTGATTGCGTGGCATCCAGTCGAGAGAAGTAGACTGGCTGCTTGGAGGAACGTAGCCGTATTCTGGAAGCTGGTAGGATGGGATGGTGCGATGTTTGGTGCGGTCGTTTACCTGCTCGCGGAGGTAGATGGAGTGGCGCTGGAAAAGGTAGTCGAATCCATTAATGGTGCTGCAAAAGGCGAGCAACTCGTCCTTCGCATTGCGTGCGCGTTTGAGACCTCCGCCCTTACCGTTGTTGGGATCGTCTTTTTGCTGGGCCATCCACATGCCGATGCGGGGTTGATTGAAGAGATTGACCTCCGCAGCACGAGCGTTCGTGGTGAGGAAGAATTTCATCTTCTCCAAATCTGCACGCCTGATGTTGGGGCTGGGAGTGCGCTGGGACGGATTTCCGCCGGCAGCAGGGCCGTAGTTGGGAGAGTAGGCCAGTTCGTCGGGCGTCGCGTAGAGGCGATCCTGATCGGGTGTGATTTCGGTGAAAGGAGTATTCTGGTCGTAGGTGATGGCGGTGCCGCCCATGCTGCCACCCGCTCCCACACGGGGTACCATGTTGTAGTAGGGAATGAGCTTGCCGTAGTAGTCGGGGAAGTTGTCGTTGGTGATGTTCTGGTACTGAGGAATGAACCCAAAAAGCGGGCTGAGGGAGACGCCAGCAGGGTGTCCTGGATAGCGCTGGTACTCCGCACGGATGGGCTGGCGCTCGCGGAGCTGCTTTTCCCCATAGGGTGAGGATGCGACATCGCCGCTGGCGAGCGCGGGGCTCCAAGCGATTCCCTCGCTGTGCGTATTGGGATTGAGCTTGGATGTGTCATCATCGGCCCAGAAAGCGATGCGTCCGACGATGGGGTTGGACTTGCTGGGTTTGTTGGGACTGGAGTCGGAAAGATTCGACCACGTGGCAGTGAGGCCGCCATCAGTGACATCCACAGGCGAGGTGATGGTGCCATTTTGCAGCACGTAAAGCCATTTCACCGGCATGGGAGCGGGGTTGCCACTGGTGCCAGCCTTTGGGACTTCGAGGGGATTGTACTTGGGGTTG
>JAYUWZ010001016.1:0-2685 GCA_043753265.1 Verrucomicrobiaceae bacterium | reverse complement strand
AATCCGCAGTTCCGGCACTATGGAAGGCATGCAGTTCCCCTGAGGGTATGCGAAAAGGAGCAATCCTGTTTAATCCTGAAAATCTTGTAAATCCTGTCTTTAAATGAGCAGGTCGTATTCGAGCGGTGGCCACAAATTTCAAAAGCCGCCTGCTCATCCTTTTTTGACAGGATTTACAAGATTTTCAGGATTAAACAGGATTCCCCGAGGACATTGCCCACTATGGCAAGGGCAACGTCATTAGCAGCGAGGAACGAGTCGAGAATCGAAGATGGCGCCGGGGCGGAGGTGGGCGGCGCAAACCTCACTTCGTCGTGGTGTGCGCATGGGCAGGACAATCGTCCAAGTTCACAAAAAATGTACCCTTCCGCTTTTGCCTCAACTCCAACACCGAAGGGCTTCACTTCACTGACTGCGCCATCTCAGCGCCCATTTTCATGCCTTGGTCCATGTTAAATCACGCCCCTCCCACGCACAGCGCTTGGCAGCACGCAATCGTCCCACTACGAAGCCCCCGTGCCTTTTGCCACAGCCATCGACCAAATTCCGCCTGAGATGCAGGCCTCTGCGATCACCTTGACCCTCATCATCCTCGCACTGCTCCCAGTGGCATTCGTCGTGTTCTGGCGCCTCTTTCGCAGGGTGGAATCCCATGGCCCCCTCACCCGTCCCGACCTCTTCCAACTGCCCGATATCCTCGCGATCACCGTCGTTTTCTCCCTCATCATGCTCCTGGTGGTCGTCGGCAAGGTAAAGGAATCCGAATCTCCTCCAAAAAAGGCGACACCAGAGAAGGCCCTCGTCCAGGCCGACCCACCCGCAGTTCTCCAGCCTCTGGATAAAGTCGCCGGGGATAAGGCAGCCAAAAAAGCACCCGGGGATGAAGAGCTGAGCATGGAGGAACGGCTCACCAGTGGCATCCTCGGTCTGCTCCTGCCAGCCATGGGGCTCGTGGTCGTTTTCGCCCTCAGGGGTGGCAGCATCCGCGACCTCTTCGGCCTTGATCGCGTGCCCATCATTCGCGCATTCGGCACCGGACTCGGCCTCGCCATCCTCGCCTTCCCGCTCACCACCTTTGTGAAGTTCATCGTGGTCATGACCACCGGCAGCACCGAGGAACCGCAGCAACTCGTGCAGGAGTTCAACAACGCCACCAAGGACGGAAACTGGCAGATTTCCGCCCTCATCGCGGCATCCGCCGTCATTGTGGCCCCCATCAGCGAGGAGATCATGTTCCGTGGTTCATTTTACCCTCTCTTCACCAGGACATTCGGCCGGCTGCCGTCCGCCTTTTTTATCTCCGTTGTGTTCGCGCTCATGCACGACACCTACACCGACATCCCCAGCCTCACCGTCCTTTCCCTCTGCTTCGTCCTCGCATACGAAGCCACAGGCTCCCTACTGGTGCCGATTTTCATGCATGCCTGCTTCAACGGCGTCAGCGTGCTGCTGATGATGTATGGCCCCCAAATCGGCCCGCCATGAAAACACTCGCCTCACTGGGGGAAAATGCTGTGGTCGCCGCCATCACCGAGGGACTTCCCACACGCCCCGATGTCATTGCCGGCGCAGGCGACGACTGCGCAATCCTGGGTCGAAAACGCGACGAGTGGTGGAGCCTGCTGAAGACCGACGCCATGGTCGGGGGCATCCATTTTCTACCCGGGGAAAATCCCGCCCGCGTCGGTTGGAAAGCCCTCTGCCGTGCAATCAGCGACATCGCCGCCATGGGCGGCATTCCAGAGCATGCACTGGTCACCATCGCCACGCGCCCCGACCTGACACTCGAGTGGCTCAAGGAACTCTACGCCGGCATCAGCAAGGCCGCCAAAAAGTTCGGGGTGGCCATCGTCGGCGGGGAAACCTCCAGCTCCCCCGGCCCTCTGTTTATCAGCATCGCGCTCACGGGAAAAGTGGAACGCATTCGCTGCGTGCGCCGCAACGGAGGCCGCGCGGGCGACGCCCTCTTCGTCACAGGCCGGCTCGGCGGCTCCATCGCCGGAAAGCACCTCGATTTCATCCCCCGCCTCGCGGAGGCACGCTGGCTCGTGGAGCACTTCACCCCACGCGCCATGATGGACCTCAGCGACGGCCTCGCCGCCGACCTCCCTCGTCTCTCAGTGGCCAGCAAATGCTGCGCGGAAGTCTGGATGAACAAGCTCCCCTGCACGCCCGGCTGCACGCGAGACCAAGCCATGACCGATGGCGAGGACTACGAACTCCTCTTCTCAATCCCCCAGCGCCAGGCCGACGCGCTCACCGTAGCCTGGAAGAAAAAGTTCCCGCGCGTGCTGCTCACAGAGATCGGGAAACTCACCGCCACCAGCCCGGAATCGGCATCCGATTATTTCGATCGATCCACTCCGCCTGCTCCTTCGAAACCCAAAACCAGTGGCTACGATCACTTCGCGTAATCCCGCAGAGACCTTCGCGCTCGGTCGCGAAATCGCCTCCACGCTCCGCCCTGGCGACGTGCTCGCGCTGGATGGCGACCTTGGCGCGGGCAAAACGCAGTTCATCAAGGGCGTCGCCGCCGGCCTCGGCCACACCGGCGAAGTCACCAGCCCCACCTTTACCCTCGTACACGAGTACACCGGCGGCCGCCTCCCCCTCTTCCACTTCGATTTTTACCGCATGGAATCCGAAACAGAAGTCCTCCGCATCGGCCTCGACGACTACCTCGAC
>JAYUWZ010001015.1:0-5807 GCA_043753265.1 Verrucomicrobiaceae bacterium | reverse complement strand
GCAGGGTGGCTCGAGCCTTGGCCTGAATGGATTCACCGCGATGGCCGACAGCATGGGTGCCACCACCGTGCTGGTTTCCCGGGGAACACCCAGCGCTGCTACTGCGCGCGCGGTGAATGAGGCGGAATTCCGTGCGGATGGCTCCGTGGGCGCGCTCTTGTTTGACGGCGATGCGACCGCAATCCAAGTCTCCGACCTCGACGTGCTCGCTGGCGGCGGCATCGCCAAACTCACCGTGAAGGCAAAGACCGCCGCGCTCGGCTCGCTGCACAGCAGTACCATTCTGGCAGGGCAGACGGTGGACATCACCGGCCCCACCGAGAAGATCGTAAAGTCCGCGCTCGCCAAGACAAACCTCGGCGCCGTGAAGGTCTCGGGATCGATGACGGATTCGATTCTCGCAGCCGGCGCTTCGCTCGGCGCCGTGAATGTGGGGGCTGCAATGAGCGGCTCGCTCCTGCTTGCTGGCGCAAAACTCGGCGGCGACCTCGCGATCGATGGCGATGAATCCTGGCACGCCAGCGCAAGCATCGCTGCGGTCACGGTGCTGGGCGCATTCGAGAAGAACTCCATCAGCGCAGGCGTCAATCCGGGCAACGGAATCTTTGGCGATGCGGACGACACCACCGCCCTGCCCGCCGGAGTGCTCACGCAAACCAGCACCATCGGCGCGCTCAATCTCGCGGCCCTGACCGCCGAACCCGGCACCGCCGCTCTCACGAATCACCAGTCGGCAATCCAGGCAGCGGCAATCAAGAGCCTCAAAACCTCAGCAGGAACATTCACCGATTTCACCATCGCCCGCTTCATCGACTCCGGCGCACTCGGCGAAGACATGGACGACATCGTAATCCGCCTGAGCAGTTAGCGATAACCGAAAATAGAATGCGGCTTGGAATGGGGGATGAGAAGTGACACACAAGGATCGATGGCTGAGCCCGCGCGCGAGATTGTCTTCATTTCCTATCGCCGGTCCGACTCGAAGGACATGGCCGGGCGCATCTACGACAAACTCGACGACGCCCTCCACGGCACGGCCGATGTTTACATGGATGTGGACTCCATCGCCCCCGGGAAAAACTTCGGCAAACACCTCGACGAAGCCCTGGAGCGCACACGTGTGATGCTCGTGGTCATCGGCCCCACGTGGCTGCATTCCACCAAGGAGAGCGATCTGACCTGGTGGCGGCGGTGGTTTCCATTTCTTAACGGAATCTTCAAGCCGAGCCGGCGTCTCGACGACCCCGAAGACTTCGTGAGGCGGGAGATTCGCAGTGCCCTGCCAAAGCGGCGCATCACCATTCTTCCCGTCTTGGTAAACAACGCCCGGATGCCTGAGTCGCATGAGTTGCCCGAGGACCTCCGCGCCCTCACCGACTGGCAGGCCCTCGCGCTCCGTCACGAGAGCTTCCGGGAAAACTCCCGCACCATGGCCCAGGCGGTGATGGGCGCGCTGAGCGAACCCGACCCCTCACCCTCAGGCATCAAGCGTCCCCAACCCGTCATGGAGACCGAGCCGAAGGCAGTGGCACCCATTGCACCGGCGCCAGCCGGCCTTTCGAAAGAAGAGCAGCCCGCGGAGCAGCCTATCGAACCGGAAAGTCCAGAGCCCTTGAAAGCTCAGATACCCGGGCCACCAATTACAACCGAGGCCACGGAAGCCCCGCAACTCCAGCCCACACTGGAGCAATCTAGTGCCCGGGAACAAACGACTGAACCTGTCACACCCGTCGCTCAGCCCGCCGAAGTTCGTCATCCATCATTGGTCATTCCTGAGCCGGTGCCGAAATCCAAACCCGCTAGATCCAGGGAGGTGGTGTTGAGCGAACGGGCAAAGCTCATCGAGAGCCTGGAGAATCTGTGCAAGTCCATGCTGAGTCGCGATGCCTCGGAAAGGCACTCTGCATCCGTGGCGAGTTCCAATCGCAGTGAGGCTTATCGCGGCGTGGTTGGCGCGGACCGTGCCTTTCACGTTTATAATGCTGCCCACTTGGAGCTGAAGCATTGGAGCGAAGGCGTCGTCGCATTTATCCATCCTGTTTCCTCGGTGGTCTGGATGTTGGGTTGTGCCGCGTCTGCACTGACACTGGCCATTCGCGGAGGATTTTATGCGCACCTCAAAACATCGTTGCTTCCCACTCTGCAACTCATCGTCAAAGGGATCATCAGTGCCGTGGGCTCACTGCTGGGAAAGTTGTTTCCGTTTATCGAGAAGACTGTGGCCCCGTTAATCATCGATGTATTGCACTGGGTCCTGGGCGTCCTGATGCCCTTGGTGTGGTGCGTCGAGGTGATCTTCACGTTCTACCTCATCGGATTCATTTCCGCGGTGATTATCAATTACTGCGCGAGGCCATTTCGAAAGGGGCGGTGCGAGAAGGTGCTGGAACGGGCAAGGAAGGAAATCAATGAAGCACCCCAAATGTGAGTTCTGGAAGGTGCGCTCACTTCTCGCCGAGTGCCAGATGGCCGAGTGCCAGCAGCCCGTAGAAAGTGTACTCCGCGTCGAGGGCGTCATCGGCCCAGTGGCCATGGAAGCCGCCCTCCGCATTCCAAAGCGTGTCCACAAAATCGAGGCACTGCTCGCGCGCGTGCTCGGGCAGTCGGACATCGAGACAGGCCAGCGCGTGCAAGGCGGTGGCGGTGGAGAGAAGGTCCGGCATCGGTGCGCCCGGCACGGCCAGCCAGCCCCCGCTTTCATGCTGTTGCGCAAGCAGCCATTCCCCGGCAGTGGCATTGATCGGAACACCAAGCTGGTGGAGCAGGGTGATCGCCGCTGCGGTCGCGGGCACGGTGCCTTCGCGTATGCCGCGCACATTCCCCCATCCCCCATCCGGGGTCTCGAGAAACTTGAGGCACTGCACCATGCGCAGCGGCTCGGGCAGCTCCGCTCCGGCATCCTGGTAGGCACCCATGGCGACAAAGCAGCCGTAGGCATGGCCAAAGCGCGCTCCGGGCGTGTCGTGGTAGCCGCCATCGGACGTGCGATGGCGCTCAATGCCATCGAGGATGACCCCAGTCGTCCCCTGCAAACCAAGCGCGGCCCGGCAACGCGCCAGCGCGCCGAGGTGGATGAAATCCAGCGCCTCGCCAGCACGGAATGCGCCGACCCACGATGCGAGCGGAGCAAAGCGCGGGCTCCCTTCACGCAGGGGCGCATCGACAGCCTCCATCCCCGCGAGCGCAAAGATAGTGTAGTAAAGGTCAGGGCGTCCCGCGCGGTCCATGGCTCCCGCATTTTCCACAAACTGGCGCTCGAAAAATTCGCGGACGAGCGCGGTGGAATCGCCCAGCATCCGCGACGCGAGGCGGGCCACCTGGAGCATTTGCAGGCGCAGGCTCATGGCGTGTGGGTTGCAGGCGCGATGATGCAGCGCACGACCTCCGCGGCTGCGAGAAAGCCGAATACGCCGGTGACAAACACCGCCGCGCCAAAGCCGCTCGCGCAATCCATGCGCAGGCTTTCACCCGGTTCGGGCTCTGCGGAGCATGTGCCATCGGACTGCGGGTACACAGGCTTTTCCGGCGAGAAGACGCATCGCACGCCCATCGGCGAGGCCATGGTGTGGACGCCATTCTCCCAGCCATACTCGCGGCGCAGCTTGCGCCGGGTCTGTCGGAGCAACTCGTCCTGCCCGGCAAGCCCGAGATCCACCGCGCGCACCAGCGAAGGATCGCGCCGCCCTCCCGCCGCACCGCAGGTGAGCACGGGCAGCCCGCGCTCGCGGCAGCTATGGATGATGTGCGTTTTCGTGTTCATGCGGTCGACAGCGTCGATCACAAAATCGAAAGGAGGCGCCAGCAGTTCGAGCGCATTGGACTGCGTGTAAAAATCAGCCACCTCGGTGATGCGGCACTCCGGCGCAATGAGGCGCGCGCGCTCGGCGAGCACCGCAACCTTGGGCCTGCCCACGGTGCTGGTCATGGCGGGAAGCTGGCGGTTCACATTGGTCACGCAGACGTCGTCCGCATCGATGAGAGTGAGCGCGCCGATGCCCGTCCGTGCAAGGGCCTCGACGACCCAGGACCCCACGCCGCCCACGCCGATGACACATACGTGGGCACGCGAAAGGCGCTCCAGCGCAGCGGTGCCATACAGGCGGCCCACGCCGCCAAAGCGGCTGAGGTAGTCTGGGGAAAGCGTGCTATTGGCGACCGGGTTCACGAGGTGGCGATGTAGGCTTCCATGCTCTCGCGGGTGATGGCGTACCAGGCCCCGCAGCGGGGGCAGCTCATGCGCAGGGAGGCGTCGTCGCCGAAGAGCTCAGTGGGGTCCGAGCGAAAGGTGGGAGCAAGCACGGCCATCATGCGCTGCTCATTGCAGCCACAGTCCCAGCGGTAGAAGCGGCGTTCCAGCAGGCTGAGTTCCTCGGTCAGCTCGATCTTCCGGACTGCCTCGTCGTCGAGCGCCTCGAACCACGCCATGTCGCAATCGGGGTGCGCGCTGACCATCACGAAGTCTTCATCGGCATGCCGGAAGAGCCGCGCCGGGCGCTGCTCGCTCTGGTCGTAGTAGCGCTCCACGGAGTTGAAGACATCCGCATCGAGCAGTTCCACCACACTGCGGCGTGCCGGCTGGTAGCCCCGGCGAGGGTCGCCACGGACGATGTCGCTCATGAGCGTGTTGCGGCCATCCTCCTTCACGTTCTCCGTGAAGAGCTGGCCCACCACGGCCCCGCGCACGTTGTCCCCGGTCACGAAGAGGTTCACCAGAGGGTCGACGAAATGGAGCGTCCAGGCAGTGTTCTCATTCCACGGGCGCGAGGCGCAATGGAGCGTGAGTGCCGCGAGCGCTTCCTTCAGCATGGTGTCATGCGCCACGGCATGGCGATACTTGTACTGACCAAGGTGCAGGTAGTAGTCCACGTACAGCTCACTGAAATCGGCACGCGCCACCAGGGCATTGCGACCCCTGACAAAATAGGTGCGCACTTCCAGACCCTGCGGTTGTTCATCACTTTCGCTCATTGGGCAAAAGCTACGCACAATCCGGGCTGGTCGGAAAGTACGGCGGGGGGAATTTTTAACGAACGGGAAGTGCATGCTTTCCTAGTCGGGGCACAGCGCTACGATGGGGCGAATGTTTAAGAAGCGATACTCGAAGCCGGGCACAGCACCGGCAACGCTCGTTGCGCATCCCGGCGAAACGACCTCACCCATTTTCCGGGTGATGGAGTATGACAACGAGACGCTCAAGGAATACACGGTATCGAGCGTGGAGGAGTTTCCCATGTGCCCAGGGGACGGAAAGGTGCGCTGGCTGGAGATGAATGGGCTCGGCGACGTGGAGGCCCTGAAGGCGCTCGGCAAGCGGTATGGCCTTCACCCGCTCGCGCTGGAGGACGTGCTCAACGTGGGCCAGCGTCCCAAGATGGAGCCTTACGCAGGCCACCTGTTCATCATCGGCCAGATGATTTACCGCGACGAGGACCGCTGCCTCTGCGGCGAGCAGGTGAGCATTTTTGTGTGCGAGGGCCTGCTCATCTCCGTGCAGGAAGAGCATGGAAACGATGTGTTCGAGCCCGTACGTGAGCGCATCCGCGCAGGCGGCGGGTATATTCGCAGGATGAAGGCGGACTACCTCGCCTATGCCTTGCTCGACTCCATCGTGGATCACTGCTTCCCCGTGCTGGAGGAGATTGGCGAATCGCTCGAGGAACTGGAGGACGAGGTGCTGGACAAGCCTGGGAAAACGCTCGTGTCAGAGCTGCACAATTTCAAGCGCATCCTGATGCAACTACGGCGCTTTGTGTGGCCGGAACGTGATGTGGTAAGCGCGCTGCTGCACACGGAAAACAATATCATCC
>JAYUWZ010001014.1:0-2687 GCA_043753265.1 Verrucomicrobiaceae bacterium | reverse complement strand
TGAAAAACGGACCGAGGTCCATGTCGTCCCATTTGATCTTCTGCGCCGGCGGTTTGACGGTCGCAATCTGGGCTGAGATGGGAAGGGTGAGTGCCGCGGCAACGGCGAGGGTAAGACGGAGGTTCATGTGGATGGGTAGAATCGGGCGGATAGGGAATTCTTTGACGCTGCCTTGTTGGCAAGCGCGAAGTGATGGGAAATAGCAGATCGTCGAATGACCGGGCATGTCCGTAGTGCTTGCCGGATGTCTGCGATTCGCAGCACAACGTCCCCGTCATTCCTGCAATGAAGCCTCTCTTCGCCGCACTCCTGCTCCCACTTGCCGCCCACGCGCTCGATCGTCTGCCGTACCACAACCCTGGCCTCGTCGTGGACCTCGGCGTGGGGCTTTGGGCGTGGCCTGTCCCGTGCGACGCAGATGGCGACGGGGATTTCGACCTCATCGTTTCCTGCCCCGACAAGCCCTCCAACGGGATCTACCTTTTCGAAAACACCACCGGGGACACAGCAAAGAACAAGCTGCCTGTTTTCAAGGCCGCCCGCCGACTCGGCGCCACGACTCGCTACGTGATGCCCAGCTACGTGGACGGCAAAATGCGGGTGCTCTCTCCGGGGACGGAATACGCCAACTTTGAGCGCAAGGGTATTGAGGAGCGGGTGCCGCTTGCGGTGAAGAATGGCTTTTATATGCCGGAGGGTACGGCCAAGGGCGGCCCGCGGGTGCGGCATAATCAATGGCGCTATGCCGACTACGATGGTGATGGCCGGCAGGATATTATCGTGGCCATTGAAGACTGGAGCTACTACGGCTGGGACAATGCGTGGGATTTGCAGGGTGTCTGGCGCAACGGCCCTTTGCACGGCTTCGTCCACGTGTTCCTCGCGAAAGAGGATGGCTATGCCGAGCAATTTCGCATCGAGGCCGATGGCAAACCGCTGGATACCTTCGGATGTCCATCGCCCAACTTTGGCGACTTCGATGGCGACGGTGATCTCGACCTTCTCTGTGGAGAGTTTCTCGATGGCTTCACCTATTTCGAAAACACCGGCACCCGCAAAGAGCCGCGATACGCGAAGGGCCGCCGCATCAAGGACGCCTCCAGCGTCGAGGTGCGGATGGACCTCGAAATGATCGTCCCTATCGCATTCGACTGGGACAAGGATGGCGACCTCGACCTCATCGTGGGCGACGAGGATGGCCGGGTGGCTTTCGTGGAAAATACCGGCAAGCTCGCCGAGCGCGCGCCGGTCTTTGCGCAGCCCGTCTATTTCAAGCAGGAGGCCGACACACTCAAGTGTGGCGCGCTCGCGACTCCGTTTGGCGTGGATTGGGATGGCGATGGTGACACCGACATCGTGAGTGGGAACACCGCTGGTTACGTGGAGTTTTTCGAGAATCTGTCTGGTCCCAAAGTCGCCCAGCCCAAGTGGGCCGCGCCGAGCCGCCTGGAGGTGGATGGCAAACCCTTCCGCATCATGGCCGGGCCCAATGGGAGCATTCAGGGGCCCGCCGAAGCCAAATGGGGCTACACCACGCTCAATGTCGCCGATTGGGATGCCGATGGCTTGCCGGACATCGTGCTCAACAGCATCCTCGGAGACGTCGTTTGGCTCCGCAACAATGGCACCCGCACCGCCCCCAAACTTGCCACGCCGCAACCCATCGAGGTCGAGTGGAATGGCGCGCAACCCGCGCTTGCCTGGGGCTGGCGCAAACCCAGTGGTAGTAATCTGCTCACGCAGTGGCGCACCACGCCAGTGGTCGCCGACCTCAATCGCGATGGCCTGCCCGATCTCACGATGCTCGATCAAGAGGGCTATCTTACATTCTTTGAACGCGCAAAAGGAGAGGGCAAACTGGTGCTCAAGGCCCCACGCCACGCATTCGTAAACGAGAAGGGTGAGCCCCTCCGCCTTGCTGCGAAGTCCGCGGGAGGAAGTGGCCGCCGCAAGCTGTGCCTTACCGATTGGGATGGTGATGGGAAATTTGATTTCCTTCTCAACTCTTCCAACGCTGACTTCCTCCAGCAAGTCGGTGAAATCGGCGGAAACTGGATCTTCAAAAACGCTGGCACCCTTGCGAAGAAGAACATCGAAGGACACGACGTGAGCCCCACTACGGTGGATTTTGATGGGGATGGGGTACCGGATTTTCTCGGCGGCGCGGAAGATGGGCGGTTTTACCTGCTCGCAAACCCCCGGTCCCCAGTGGCGAAGTAGATGTTGAGCGCTGCCAGGGCGGCAGAGGCGCGACAAAAGAAAACATCCGCTGCAAAACGCCCAACGCCCAACATTCAACGTCCAACGCCCAATGAAGGGCGCAGGTCGGAGGTGGGCTTCGGGGGGAACGCCAAAAATACAGAAATCTGCGCGGCTTGCGTTCACTTTCACGGATGGCGGGTTGTTGCAGTTGTTGCGCAGGGGTGCGTGGAGGGGTGGGCGATTATCGGCGATGGGGCGTCGCCGATAATCCCGAGACGCAAGCGTTTGATTTTGAATCTATTGTGGGATGAAGACGGATTATCGGCGATCCATGCGACGTGGGCTTCGGGTGCACTTGGAGCGAGTTGGAGGGGGTTGTTGCAGTTGTTGCGCATGCTGCGAAGGATGCGGCATACCCCGCTCTCCCGCCCGGACGGACTGGAAGTCCATCCCACAATCCCGAAAGGCAAGCGCTTGATTTTGAA
>JAYUWZ010001013.1:0-2691 GCA_043753265.1 Verrucomicrobiaceae bacterium | reverse complement strand
AATTCGGACCGCCGATAAACTTGCCCATCGGCTGCCATTTCCAATCCTTGTAAGGCGGCTGCGCGCGCCCCAGCCACGCCTGCCTGTCTGCCGCCTCGCGCCGTACGAGCGCAAACATCTCCCCGTCTGCGCCAAAGCGCAGGGTGGTTTCATTCGGTTGCCCGGGGATTTTAAAGGGAGTGATCGGCTCCCACGCAATGCCGTCGGCGCTTTTGTAAAGCGCGAGCTCCCAATCCGGCACCGCAGCGGCTTGGGGGCCGACTGGCGGCCCTCCAGTGCGATAGCTCGTGCCATAGGCCGTGCCCGCATGCCACGTCACCCGCCACAGCCAGTCGCCTTCGGCCATCACGCGCTGCGGTTCGCTCCACGCGCGGCCATCCTTGGAAAACGCCACGCGAGGCTGGCGCCCGAGCAGCTTGGTGCCTCCCCGATACACACTGCCACCAAGCGTGAGCATAAGCCGGCCGTCGGGAGTAACCGAAAATTTCGGGTCGCGCAGATCGATGCCCTCCTCCGCGAGCAGCGCCGCGCTTTCCCACGCCTCGCCATCGCGAGAGGTGAGAATGCGGATTTTGCCATCGCCCCCCACGTGCCCCTGCGATTCTCGAAACGTGCACCACCATGCATCCTGCCACCGCACGAGATCCGTGAATGCACTATGCGGCGCCGCGTCCCATATCTTGCGAGAGGACAGCATCTGCAGCGGCTCCGCGTGGACGAGCGCGCACGAGAGGAAAAGCGCAAGGAGGAAGGATTTCACGAAAGGAATTCATCGATATTCCAAGCACAAGGACAATGCTTTTCGAGACACGGAAGCCAGGCACATTTGCCCTTGTCCACAGGTCTGGGAGTGGCATCGTTTAGGTATGAGAACGATTTGCCACCGCGACTTCATCAAAGCCGGCTGCGCTTCGCTCCATGCCCGGCACTTTCCACGGCCTCTGGCCAAAACCTCCCATCACCATGAATGACGAACCAAAATCCAAGCGCGTGCGCGAACTGCTCCAGGACATCACCGCCCGGCGCGAGGCATCCGACGGTCACCCACGCGGTTTCGTCCGCACCGACCTCGTGGATCGCATCACCTTTTTCGCATCCATCATCTGCCTGCTCCTCGTAGCCATCGCCCTCGTGGGAATGATCTGGGATTTCACGAATGAAGTATTCGGCCTGCGCAGCATCGCCACCCTCGCCGTAGTGATGCTCACCCTCTTCGCCTTCCGGTCCATCAATGCGCAGTTCGAGTAGGGACGCTGGTTAGAGCGTGCATCACGCATTCCCCTTTCCAGACGAGCAGCACGATTCCGCCTTCTCCTCGTGGTAGCGCCCCGTAGCGTCCACATACCCGCCCGACCCGTACCGATCGTGATGGCGCACCCAGTCGCCCAGGTCATGGCGCGGCCCCGTTTCGTTGCGGCCCTTGGGCGCCATGTCGAGATATCCATACGCCCCGATGAGCCCCTCATCCCCGCGCGCAAAGGCCGAGTAGGTATGAAAAATCGCACCACTCTCATCGCGGTAAAAGCAACTATGGCCGCCGATCTCCTCGATGCCCGGATCTCCAAACTGGTAGTTCACCAGCGCCCGCCCTTGCGCAATCTGCTCGGGCGTGAAGGACACGTGAAAGTCGAAGTTGAAATCGCTGCCCAGCGACGACACCCATAAAAACTTCCAGTCCATCCGCCGCTTATACGCCTGCAGCTTCGCGAGCGGCGCACGCGCCACCACCACCACCGATACGTCGTGATGCTGCAAGTGCAGATTCGCCGAGTCCGCATGATCCGCGAGAAAAGAGCACCCCACGCAGCCTTCCTCCCAGTCCGGCCCAAACATGAAATGCTGAATGATCAACTGGCTCTTGTCGCCGAACAAATCCCCGAGCGACATGCGCCCTGCCGGTCCCTCGAAGAAATACGGCTTCCCGATTTTCACCCAAGGCAACTCGCGCCGTTTTTGTGCGAGCGCATCGCGTGCGCGGGTGAGTTGCTTTTCCTCCGCGAGCAGTGCCTTGCGCGCTTCGATCCAATCTTCTCGGCTGACTTGTTTATTTGTATTCATGGTCGTGGATGGTAAAAAATTGCTCAGTCCTGCTGCACCGCGCTGGGCTCCATATAAATGAGCTCCCAGATATGCCCGTCGATGTCCGCAAATCCATGTGCATACATGAACCCATGGTCCTTCGGCTCCGAGTAGGTTGCACCGCCAGCCGCCACAGCCTTGCCCACGAGTTCATCCACATGCCTCCGGCTCTCGCAGTTCAGGCACAGCAGCACCTCGGTGGATTTCTTCGCGTCGCAAATCGGCTTGGGCGTAAACTCCGCAAACTTCGCATGCGTGAGCAGCATCGTGTAAATGTGCTCGCTGATCACCACGCAAGCCCCCGTGTCGTCACAAAACTGTTTGTTGAAAGCAAAGCCGAGCGCATTGTAAAAATCCATGGACTTGGGCAGGTCGGCGACGGGAAGGTTGACGAAGATTTTGTCGTTCATGCGAGGTGGTGCGTTGTGGGTTTCAGTTTCGGTAGATCGTTTCGCGGACACCCAAAAATCGCCCGCTCATAGGCACGACGAACGGCACGTCGCGAAAAGGACAGCTGACCGGAATGGCGCTAAGATAAGCCCAATTCGCTGCCAGTTCTCTCTTTGGAGGGGCGCAAATCTGGAGTGCGGGAGCTTGCTCCCGCTCTGGCGG
>JAYUWZ010001012.1:0-5819 GCA_043753265.1 Verrucomicrobiaceae bacterium | reverse complement strand
TCCGACATGCGGCCGCCATCATGCTCCTCGCGGCGGGCACAGCTTTCACACTGACCCGCCCTGGTTTCTGGGAGGCAGGTGGAGCGGCGGACAAACTGGCTGTGGCCGGTGGCGCAGTGGGCGATTTTGTAAGCGGCGTGAGCGAGAAGGGTCTCGCCCGCAGTGCGACGGAACTCACCGAACGCCTCAAAGCGATGTCGACCGTGACTCCTTCCGCAGATAGTCTTGAGAATCCCGATATGCAGTACGTGGCCATGCCGGCCGTGTGCACGCCTCCCATCCCGCCTGTGGCGGAGATGTAGGAACAACGCTTAATTTTCACGCCCAATGGGTGTGGGTTTGAGGGTGTTGATGGAATTGGATTGGATGGAGGATTGAACGTAACTGGGATGCGCTTGGCCTTTAGATTTATCGGGCAAGGAATGCCGAGCTATCAGTGAGGTTCGCTGGTTTCCCAACCGACCGATGAGTTGGTCCGCGGGCAGAATTGAATAAATTTTTACCGTCTTCCTGTAGCGCGCCCGGCATTATTCCCAAGTCGGGTGAGGGTCGAGGGTCGTTGAATGTGCAATCATGAAAAACCTCATCACTTTTCTGGGAGTCCTATTCTGTGCGTCGTCTGTAAGTGGCGCGGAGCCTCAGGTTGTAAGAACGGGAGGCGTTGTGGAGGTGAAGGGGGGTGTGGTGAGTAACGTGGCGGCGCTGGTTGCTGCGGTGCGTGATGGGGCAGAGGGGGCGACCATCGAGATTGCTGCGGGGACCTATGCGCTGGAAGCGCCGCTGGAGCCCAAGGCGCGGATGATCCTGAAGGGGGCGGGCATGGAAAAGACGATCATCACGCATGTCGAGGGCTGGCGGCCATCCACTCAAACTCTCCCGGATCCTGAGATGAAAACACAGGGTATGGATACGCGTGCCTATCTGGTGCGACTGCAAGACAAGGCGGGCGGTATTACGATTTCCGACATGACACTGCACGGTCCGCAGATGCATGGAGCCATCTTTGGCTGGGACAACAAGGACCTGCATCTTCACCACCTCCGCATCAAGGAGACACTCTGGGCGGGCGTGCGGACTTTTCTGATGAAGGGTGCAAAGATTCACGATTGCGAGTTCATCGATGCCGGAGGGCGTTGGGAGCGTGGTCAGCCCGGGCTCAAAGGCGGAATCACGGGAGGGGCCATTTTCCCAATCTGGATGGCGGATTGCGAGATATACGACAACCGATTCGTGCGGACGCGCATGGGTAAGGCCCAGGAGTTTTACGGCATCAAGGGGCGGCAGGGCAAACGCTGCCGCATCCACCACAACACGATCGAGGTGAACTTCTCCATCGAGTTCCCGTTTGAGAACGATGAGGACATGGAAATCGACCACAACGTCTGCCACGGCACGATTTCGATTCCGAAGCACGCCGGGGGACCCGTGCCGAAAAGCGGGCGCACCTTCCACATTCATCACAACTGGATGCGCGACAGTTACTCCATTGAGTTTGTGCGGAACGGAGTGGAGATCAGCCACAATTTGTTCGATTTCGATGTAGTGAAGGATGGCGGCAATCTCATCTCGGCGTTTGGCAAGGCTCCCGCTGCCGGCCCGGCGAGCTTTCACAATAATCTTGTGAACAATCCGGGCCGCGGGGTGATTTGGATGAACGAGGTTTTCACCAATCTGGAAATTCGGAACAACCACATCATTGCAAGGACCACGGGTACCCCGCGCACGGAGGGATTGTTCGGGTTCAATCCTGCCTCTGATTTCACGACGATTAAGATTCAGAACAACCTGATCGAATGCCAGGGGCAGGCCCGACCACTGCTGCGAGCCAAGGAGAGCTACGGCGCTGTGGTGCAGAACAACACGCTGACGAATGTTTCCGATGCGGAGCGCCTGGCCAATCCAAGGACCACGCAGGGGGTCGGGCTGGAAAAGCCGCTGAAGTTTGAGTGCGGCGTGCGTGGGGAATTTATTGTCGATGGGTGGAATGCGAGACCGTCTAAGTGAGGGCAAATGGCGTTTAAACCTAGCATCTATAGGGTCGGACGGATTGGCTGCGGAATCATGGCTGTCATGGCAAGGCCTGTGCCTGGCGAATGGGTAGCGGAGGAGTTTGCCGGGATTGCAATGTTTGGAATTCGTCGTGTCGTGTCGCTTTTGGAAGTGGAGGAAGCAGAGGAACTCGGCCTCGGGGATGAGGGATTACTCTGCAAGCAAAACGGAATGGAGTTTTTACAGTATCCGATTGCAGATCGCGGCCTGCCGGGTTCGGTTTCCGATTTTGCGCGACTCACCCGCATGCTCCACGTGACGATAGGGAGCGGCTTGAATTCGGTCATCCACTGTCGCGTTGGAATTGGGCGAACTGGGATTGTTGCTGCGGGAGTTCTGCTGAACGAAGGATTTGGGCCAGTCGAAGCCTTCGAGATTATCGGCAGAGCCCGCGGGTTGGCCGTTCCAGATACGGAGGAGCAGCGGGAGTGGCTCATTGCTCACCATCGGGAGATAATCGCTGGAGAATAACCACCTGCGAACAGCAGGTTTCCGCATCGATGAGAACCGGTGTAACTACCTCTGCGCTTCGCCGCGGCCGATGCGGAAGATGGTTTCGCCGGGCTTTTGGTAGCCGGGGACCAGGCGGTCGCGGGCGAAGACGGCCAGGAAGTCCGGGTCGTTTTGCAGGCGGACCACTTCGCGCTGGAGGCGCTGATTAAGCATGCGGGCGCGTTCGAGTTGATCTTCCAATTGAGCGGCATGAGCATCCTGCGCAGCCTTGTCCTTAATCCAGGGAAGGTTGCGGTAAGTCATGACGATCACCAATCCAGCGGCAAGAGCGCAGCCAAGGATAATATTGAACCTTGACCAGATCGTTGCTCGCGGGCGGCGAGTGAACTCGGAGGCGACGTGCTTCACTTAGCTCCGCATCTTACCACCGTAGACGGCGCTGTCACCCAAATTTTCCTCGATGCGCAGCAATTGGTTGTATTTTGCAACGCGATCGGTGCGGGACATTGAGCCAGTCTTGATTTGGCCGGCATTGGTCGCGACGGCGATGTCGGCGATCGTGGAGTCTTCCGTCTCACCCGAGCGGTGGGAAATCACGGCGGTGTAGCGGTTTTCCTTGGCTAGCTCGACGGCGTCGAAGGTCTCGGTGAGGGTGCCGATTTGGTTCACCTTCACCAGGATCGAGTTGGCAGTGCCGGTCTCGATGCCCTTGCGGAGGAAGTCTACATTGGTGACGAAGAGATCGTCGCCCACGAGCTGCACCTTGTCGCCGAGCGCCTCGGTGAGCTTCTTCCAGCCGGCCCAGTCGTTCTCGGCGCAGCCGTCCTCGATGCTGATGATCGGGAACTTGGCGCACAGGCCCTTGTAGAAATCGACCAACTGGTCGGACGTGAGGCGCTCGCCGCTGCTCTTTTTGAACACGTAGTCCTTCTTGGCCTTATCGTAGAATTCCGAGCTGGCGACATCGAGCGCGATGAAGATGTCCTTGCCGAGCTTGTAGCCTGCTTTTTTCACTGCCTGGGCGATGGTCTCGAGCGCGTCATCGGCGCTCGTGAGATTCGGGGCGAAGCCGCCCTCGTCGCCCACTGCGGTGCCGAGGTTGCGGCCTTTCAGCACGCTCTTGAGCGCGTGGAAGATTTCCGCGCCGCAGCGGATGGCCTCGCTGAAGCTCTTTGCGCCCTTGGGCATGACCATGAATTCCTGGAAATCGATCGGGGCGTCGGAGTGCGCGCCGCCGTTGATGATGTTCATCATCGGCACGGGGAGCACCTTTGCGTTGGGCCCGCCGAGGTATTTGTAGAGGGGCAGGCCGAGCTGGTTGGCAGCGGCGTGCGCGGTCGCCATGGAAACGGCGAGGATGGCGTTCGCGCCGAGCTTTGATTTGTTGGCCGTTCCATCGAGGGCGATCATCGCCTTGTCGATGCCGACCTGGTCGCAGGCGTCCATGCCTTCGACTTCGCCATCAATCGCCTTGTTGATATTGGCCACGGCCTTGAGTACGCCCTTGCCGAGGTAGCGGTCCTTCACGCCGTCGCGCAGTTCCCATGCCTCGTTCTCGCCGGTGCTGGCACCGCTCGGCACTGCAGCGCGGCCGATGGCTCCACCCGCGAGGTGCACTTCGGCTTCGACGGTGGGATTGCCCCGGGAATCAATGATTTGGCGGCCGATAACTGCGTTGATGGTGGTAAGAGACATGGCGATAAACGGATTGGTTGTTGAAAAATGCACGGAGTGCATGGCACTTCGCGCACAGAAAAAGAGGGGCGCTGGGTAGTCGGCAGAACTGGGAAAGGCAATTCAAAACGCGATTTTTGGCCAAGATTGCCAGTGGCAAACGGCGTTTGGCGGGGCTGTTTAGCGCGATTTGCCGAGGTGTTGTGTTAATAACCTTAAACGAAAAGCATTGGGCATCTCCGTTGCAACGCGTGCGCCTGGAATGGCACACTCCTGCTGTATGTCGCGTCCTCTCGTCATCCTCTTTGCATTTCTTGGAGCCATTGCCGATGCGCGTGCAGCCATCACTTTTTCGAGCCCTGTTACTTTTGCCGACAAGACGAAATACAATAATACGGTGACCTTCACAGTGAACGCCGACCCGGCAGCGGCCACCACCACGGCCACGCTGGATGGAACACCCATCGCAGTCGGCACGCCGATCACCGTCACGGATATTCGGTTTCACGAATTGCGGGCTGAGAGCCGCACAGGCGGGGGAGTGCTCGTGGATTCCAAGCTGGTGCGCTTTATCGTGCGGGATAGCGCGGTGCGCGGAGGTTCGGAGGACGGACTTCCCCCGCACACGCCCTATCGTATTGTGAACGACGCGCCGTCTGCATTTGCAGGTGGGGTATTGAAAATCATAGCACCCCCCGCATGGCCAGCGGGATTGCCAGTGCCGATGGCTGCCGTCCTTCGCACGCCGGGAGGAGAGGGAGTGCGATTGAATGGCGTGGTAAAACTCGGCGGGTTTCCGGCGAATCCCATCCAGATGCGGCGGGGATGGGGCTCTGTGCTGGCTGCCGCTCAAACGGTGGCTGGTCCCTTTCAGGTGGGTGCCGATGTGAACGGGGTTCAGCATAATCCCACCGTGACCATAGAGGCTGCTCCGGTTTTCACGGACGTGAGCGGCGCCATTGCCTCCAGCACCACGTGGCCCGCGAATTCACGCATCCGGGTGGCCGGTACGCTCACTATTAGCGCAGGGGCTACACTCACTATTGGTGCTGGTACGATTGTGCTGGTGGATTCGGGCACCACGACAAACGGAACCGCCGCCGAGATTGTGGTGAACGGCACACTGCAAATCAACGGGACGGATGCCGCAGCCGTGGTATTCGCTCCAGATGTTGCCGGTGGTCATTGGGGCGGAATTGAAATGCCCGCCGCCACTTCCACGGTGAATGCCACGCACACGATTTTCACTGGCGCGGGTGAGGACGAGACGTGGTTTGACACGCATGGAGGATACTCCACGCACAAGGAACAGCAGGCGCTCTTCCTCATCTCGGGCAGCGGGAGCGGCACGCAGGTGGGCGCGCAATTGCATCTCACGGACTGCTACTGCTTCAGCGTGGCGGGGCAGATGATGAACAGCAAAACGAACACGTGGATCGACCTCAACCGTACGCTCATGCAGCGGGCGGTGACGTGTGGGGAATTGAACGGCAGCAAGGTGACCATCGATCGTAGCGCCCTTATCGAGTTTCCCAGCGAGGATGGGACGTTTGTCGATGAGGATAATGATGGGATCTATCTCACGAATGGCGATCTTTCGCTGACCAACTCGGTGATCGGTTTTTGCAAGGATGATGGCGTGG
>JAYUWZ010001011.1:0-5820 GCA_043753265.1 Verrucomicrobiaceae bacterium | reverse complement strand
TTTGCTGGACGAACACCACCTCCTCCTGCGTCTGGAAAATCCCACCGCCGGAAAACACGTGGCGACTGCGCTGGTGCGTGTACTGGCCACGGGGGTGGAAACCCGCCGCAGTATCGAGTTCACAGTATAGCGAAATTTTGACGCGCGGCGGCAGCCATTCATGGTTCACGGACGAGCCAGCGGCTCTTCCCTGCCTGTGCCTCGCGAGTTGGCCGAATACAAGGCGGCGGGACGGTGCCACTTTTTGGTGGATTTCGCGGTGCGCTGTGAAGAGCGCTGAATGGCTCGTTCTCCTTGCTGCCGCTGGCGAAATGCGGTAAACCCTGATGCTGTGCGCCGCCGCCATGCCCTGCTGATTGCCCTGACCCTGCTCGCGTGCTTCCGCCTGCCCGCGCAGCAGCCTATTTCCGAAGAGGAAAAGCGGCGTCTTTTTTTGAAGGCGCGGGAGGAGATGACGACCATCCCCTACACCCCCCCAAAGACGGAGACCGCACCGAAGCCGAAGCCGCGCACCCTGCCGCCACCCACGCCGAAGCCCGTGGAGGCAACGCCACCACCGGTGAAGCTGCCACCACCGAAGATTGAGCGTCCGCCTGTGCCGGACAAACCACCGGTTCCAGACAAGCCGCCAGTGCCGGATCGTCCTCCGCAGCCCTCGCCCACTCCGCGCGCCAATATCGTGGTACGTGATTCGGGGGTGAGCAAGGCGGACGACGACGACGCGCCACCGAAGGTGGAGAAAGAGAGCGTATGGTCGCGGCTGTTTGGCGGCGGGGGGAATTACAAATACATCACCCCCTCGGTGAAGCGGGCGATCGACAAGGCCTCGGTGACGCGCGGGCGCTGGAGGAACATCGTGGTGCACAATAGCGGCACGCGGCAGGGCAATGCGGCCGCCTTCGAGCACTATCACCGGTACGTGCGCAAGATGCCGAATGGGATGGCCTACCATTTCGTGATCGGGAATGGCACATCGTCAAAAAACGGCGGGATCGAAATCGGCAATCGCTGGCACCGGCAGCTACAGGGCGGGCATGTGCACAGCGATTACCTGAACAATATTTCCATAGGCATCTGCCTCGTGGGCGACTTCAACCGGGACGTCCCCACCAAGATGCAGATGGAATCGCTGCAGGAGCTGATGAAGTATCTGCGCAAGCGCCTGGGCCGTGTGGGCGGGCAGTACGCGGTGATTTGGTCGCATCGGAACATCAATCCCCCGCGCTGGCCTACCGATTGCCCGGGCACGAAATTCAAGGACAGCATGATCAAGTAGTGTGGCGCGGCCATCCGCGCTGCCCGCGCGTAACGTTTCAACTGTGACCATGAGAATTCACGCAACGCAGCGCCGGCACATTACACCACTCGCATGAGGCTCGCACTGACCGGGGCGACGGGATTTGTGGGACGGCATTTCATCCGCGCGGCGGTGAATCGCGGGTTCGAGGTGGTGGCCTTTACCCGCGATCCCTCCCGGGTGGTGCATGACTGCGTGGAGGTGCGTGCTTTTTCACAGGATAAAGTGCCGGATTTCCAAGGCTGCGACGGAGTCGTGCACCTCGCGGGAGAGAGCATCGTGGGCCTGTGGACTGCTCGCAAAAAGAAAGCGGTGAGGGAGTCGCGCGTGGAGGGCACCCGGCGCGTGGTGGAGGGAATCAAGGCGATGGCGACGCCGCCGGAGGTCTTTGTTTCCGCAAGCGCCATCGGGGTGTATGCCGATGGGGGTGACGCAGAGTTGCGCGAGAGCGCGCCCGCCGGACCCAGCTACCTCGCACAGACCTGCGTGATGTGGGAGGCGGAGGCTGCTGCCGCCAAGGATGTGTGCCGTGTCATACATTTGAGGATCAGCAATGTGCTGGGGCGCGGGGGCGGAATGATTAAGCCGCTAAAGACGGTTTTTCGCCTGGGGCTGGGCGGGCGGCTTGGGCCGGGGACGCAGTGGATGCCGTGGATCCATGTCGACGATCTCGTGGGGCTGATCCTGTTTGCGGCGGAAAACATGGAGGTGCGCGGGCCGCTCAATGCCGCCGCGCCCTGGCCGGTGCGCAACGTGGACTTTACGCGCACCCTCGCGCGGGTGCTGCACCGCCCGGCATTTATGCATGTTCCGGCCTTTGTGCTGCGGCTGATGCTGCGGGATTTTGGGCGTGCAATGGTGGAGAGCCAGCGCGTGGTGCCAGCGGCGGCCCTGGATTATGGGTATGGGTTTCGTTTCCCGGAGCTGGAGCCGGCTTTGCGGGATGTAGTGGGCTGATGGGGTGACGCGTGAATGACGGACGACGGGCCGTTTGGCGGTTCTGGAGCCCTTGAAATTGTATTAAAACTTTGAGCTTTCCTAGCGTGGCATCTCTTCTGCTAAGGTCCGCGGCCCGCGCTACGGCAAATATCCTTAAATAAGGGTGAAACCGCCCAAAAACAGGGTAGAAAATAGCGCAGACTGCTCAAAAAAATACACCTACCAACAAGACAATGGCGAAATACAAACTCGAATACATCTGGCTCGATGGATATGAGCCAGTCCCCAATCTACGCGGGAAAACTCAAGTCAAAGAGTATGCGGCTTTCCCGAAGCTCGAGGAACTCCCGCTGTGGGGCTTTGACGGCAGCTCGACCCGCCAGGCCGAAGGCCGCAGTTCCGACTGCGTGCTGAAGCCTGTTGCGGTCTACCCTGACCCAACCAAGGAGAACGGCGCGCTCGTGATGTGCGAAGTCCTCAACCCCGACGGCACGCCCCACGTGAGCAACAGCCGAGCAACCATCCTCGACGACGAAGGCACCTGGTTCGGCTTCGAGCAGGAATACTTCCTCTATCAGGACGGAGTGCCGCTCGGCTTCCCGGCTGGTGGTGGCTTCCCGCCGCCACAGGGCGAATACTACACGGGCGTGGGCTACAAGAACGTGGGCGCAATCGCCCGCGAGATCGTGGATGCCCATCTCGACGTGTGCCTCGCTTGCGGCATCAACCACGAAGGCATCAACGCCGAGGTGGCGAAGGGCCAGTGGGAATTCCAGATTTTCGGCAAGGGCTCCAGGAAGGCCGCCGACGAAATGTGGATGGCCCGCTACCTCCTCATCCGCCTCTGCGAGAAGTATGGAGTGGACGTGAACTTCCACTGCAAGCCTCTCGGCAAGGACGTGGACTGGAACGGCTCCGGCATGCACGCAAACTTCTCGACCGAGTATATGCGCTCGGTGGGTGGCAAGGAATACTTCGAGGCGCTGATGGCAGCGTTCGACAAGTACAAGAACGAGCACATCGCCGTTTACGGACCCGACAACCACTTGCGCCTCACCGGCCTGCACGAGACGCAATCCATCGATAAATTTAACTACGGTGTCGCGAACCGTGGCGCGTCTGTCCGCGTGCCGCACAGCTTCGTGAACAACGGCTACAAGGGCTACCTGGAGGATCGCCGCCCGAACTCGCAGGGCGACCCATACCAGATCGCCAGCCGCATCCTGCAGACGATCCAGACCGTTCCGACCAAGTAAGGTCTCCACGTTTCGTTTCTTTCACAAACGCCGCTCCGCCTCGTGCGGGGCGGCGTTTTGTTTTTGCGGGGGAAATCAACGAATGGGCGTGCCGAGATACTCGACCATTTCGACCTCGGTGGTGGGGAGTTTGAACGCTTTGAGCACCTCGTGCATGTTCAAAGAAGTGAAATCTTTCATGGGCCACGCCATTTTAGCCACAGCCAGGACGGCTTGCTTCTGCATGGGAGAAAGAGGGGTTTCTGGTGCGAGTTTGCCGTCCTTCCAAAGAGCTAGGAATAGCAATCCACTCGCAAGATTCTCGTCGACTACTTTGCCACTTTGGAAGCGCTCTAGATAGACCGGAAAAATACGTCCGGAGCGTTCCGGGCTCAACTCATGCAAGGGGACAGCCACATCGGCGAGCCACTCGCTATCGTTCACAAGCCGGTATTCCTTGAGGGTTTCGTCCGTCGCACCAAGGCACGTGTTCACCACTTCGTCGAGGATCGCGCCTGGCGTGTCATTTCCAAACAACCAACAGCAGAGCCTCAACAAAATGGCACGAGTGGTCGGGTCGGTTTCGTGTGAAAGCGCGCTTTGGAATAGATGCTGGTGCGCTTTTCCATCAAGGCAACCCACTGCGAAATAAACCCGCGCTCTCACCTTGGAATCGCTCTCTGATGCCAGGCGTTCCACAAGTTTTGGCACGGTAGCCTGGTGCTGGTCCGGCAAGGCTCTGAGCAAGTTCACCACCTCAAGGCGAACCGCCGGGTCTGGATGCGCCAACAGCTCAAGAAAGAAAGGCAGATGAGCGCGAATTTCCGCTGCCACTTCTTCGACCGTTTTTTTCTCCTCCGCCATTTTCGCCTGAAAGCTGGCTGTCTCACGCTCTTTCTCAAAAAACACCGAGCTCTGATGATTTTCGTGCCAGCTTCCTCCCGTTGCCAGGGAGAACAGAAGATCCACGAGAGCGCCCTTGTCAGCAACGCGGGGAGACTTGAGCAACTGTACTATGAAGCCCACTACGGGAACTGCGGCCGGGTAAATCGAACCTTGGTGGTAAATGGACACACCAAGCGCCAAGCGCGCGCTCTCACGAAGTGTCTCATCCACCGCAGCGAGGTTTTGGAGGTGAATCGGGGTATCCGAAGCTTTTCCATAAGCATGCTTGAGCGACTTCCAAGGAACGGCCTTCAAACCCTGCAATTCGCAATAAATTTCAGGTGTCAGTAACGGGTTGGTATTCCACCCGTTGCCACTATTTGCTGATCGTGTGGAAGCATACAGACCAGCGAGCAACAAAATGGCGATGAACGCAATCCCAGCCCATGGGTCCACGGAAGCGAGGAAACCCGGGGTCTCGTAAATGGCTCCGACAGGCAGCGGCATCATGCCGGGAAGAAATAGCATCAGACCTCAAAGTTAGACGCTTCCATCGTTGGATTCGCCAGTTCATATATTCTTTAAAACACGCGTGCCATTTGTGCCATTTCGTGGACACTCCCCGTCCATGTCGGCCCCTACGATTCGTGAACTTCCGGAGCAGGAACGCCCGCGGGAAAAACTGGAGAGCCTCGGCGCTGGCGCGCTGAGTGACAGCGAGTTGATCGCCATTTTGCTGCGCACGGGAATCAAGGGCACCAATGCGGTGGACCTTGCGCGGCAGATTATCCAGCGCTTTGGATCGCTGGGCGATCTGGCGCGGGCCAGCGTCGCGGAGCTGAAGAAAATCAAGGGGCTCGGACTCGCAAAGGCGGTGCAGCTTGCGGCGGCATTTGGCCTCGCCACGCGACTGGCCCGCGAGACCATCGCGCGCACGCCGCTGGATCGGCCGCAACTCGTGTACGATCTGCTTGGGCCCGAGATGCGGCAGCTCGGCAAGGAGAGCCTGCGGGTGGTGCTGCTGGACACGAAGCTGCGCCTCATCCGCATCGAGGAGGTATCGCTCGGCACGTTGAACGAGTGCCTCGCGCATCCACCGGATGTGCTGCGCCCGGCCATCCAGCACAATGCGTATGCGTTCATCCTCGCGCATAATCATCCCAGTGGTGACCCGACGCCGAGTGAGGCGGATCGGCGGCTCACGATTCGAATTGCGGAGGCCGCGAAGTTATTGGGGCTGTCGTTTTTTGATCACCTTGTGATTGGTGCCCCCGCGGTGGGGCGGCAGCCTTACTTCAGTTTTCGCGAGGCAGGGGTGATTTGAGCGGCTAAGCACAGCCGAGGCGGGACGCTTCTGCCACTTTATCGTGGTTCGCCGGGTAGAGCGAAATTTCAGGTAAGCACAATTGGGATGTGATTGAAACCCGGTCATAAAATGACAGTTGCCGCGAGAAGGGAGGGGTA
>JAYUWZ010001010.1:0-2693 GCA_043753265.1 Verrucomicrobiaceae bacterium | reverse complement strand
CGTCGTTCTTTCCCAAAGAACTCCCCCGAAACTTGCTCATTCCCTCTGTCCAGCTACCATACGCCTATGAAACGCGCTCTCGCATTCCTTGCCCTCACGGGAACCGCCGTTGTCTTTGCAGACCCGAAGCCGCCGGAGCCGCCGCCATTCAATCTGCCCAAGCCTCCACCCGCGCAGGTCGCATCGAGCGAGGGCGTGCCGCCGCTGCCCTATCCCGCCGTTCTCCAAAAGCGCCAGGAAAAGAAGAATCCCCCGCAGCCGCCGACGCTGCTCACCAAGATCAAAAGCGACGACCTGGAAGACTGGGCGCGCACGCCCAATGATCTGAAGGGCCTGCTCGAATGGCTGAGCGCGGAGATGAGCGTGCACTTCACCTCCAACGTAAAATCGTTCTCCGAAATCACGCCCAACCCCCAGGCGAACCCGCTGCTCTATCGCTCGGGCTACAAGCCCTTCCAGCTCGCCGAGGCCGACGCCGTGAAGCTTCGCGAGTATTGCGTGAATGGCGGCACCATCGTATTCAATTCGCTTGTCGGAAATCCCGAGGCCTACGAGTCCGCCAAAAAGGCCGCACAGCAAATCTTCCCCGACCGCCCGGTGTATCGCCTGCGCAGCGACCACCCGGTCTTCCGCTCCTTTTACAATATTGGAAAAGTGCAGTATCGCGAGCGCATGAAAAAGGACGGCGTCATCGTGGATGAATACGCCTTTCTCGAGGGCGTGGACCTCGACAACCGCACCGCCATCATCATCTCGCGCTGGGATTTCTCGCTCGGCTGGGAGGCAAATTCGCACGAGAGCTGGGGGTATGCCGACAACGACAGCCGCAAGCTCGGCGCGAATATCGTCGCATACGTCACCGCCATGCGCGACGCCGGCCGCAGCGTGGGCAAGAGCGTGCAACTCGCCGATGCCGACGCAAAAAAAGTGGGCAAGTTTCGAGTGGGCCAGGTGAAGCACAACGGGCCGTGGAAGACTCGCGCCGCCGCCTTCCCCATGCTGCTCAATGCGCTGAACAAAGAGACGGGCACCGCCGTGAGCTTCGACCTGCGCGACGTGAGCCTTACCGATGGCTCGCTCTTCGAGATGCCATTCGTGTACCTCACCGGCACCACGGATTTCAGCTTCACCGAGGAGGAACGCGGCGCATTGCGAAAGTATCTCATGCAAGGTGGAGTGCTCTTCGCCGAGGCAGGCGAGGGCCGCGCCTCGTTCGACATCGCCTTCCGCAACGAACTTGCAAAGGTCCTGCCAGGAAAGACGCTGTCGGCCCTGCCGGTGACGCATGAACTTTTCCGCCAGCCGAAAGGCGTGGACATAGTGAAAGCCCGCCCTGCCCTTGCAGCCAAGCGAGGCGGCGCAGCGGAACAACCCCCGGAACTCATGGGCGTGGACATCAACGGCTCGCTCGGCGTCATCTATTCGCCGAATGATCTCAGCGCCGGATGGGAACGCGCAATCGCCCCCTACGCCTCTGGCTACGAGCCCGCAGCCGCAATGGCCATCGGCCTCAACGTGCTCTACTACGCAGTCGCTCATTAGCGGGGAAGGAGACAGAAGTCCCGGTGCGAGTTCGCGCTGACCATCCGAATCGAAGGCGGCGCGAAGCGCCTTTTAAAAACAGTCATCCCGAGCGAGGAACGAGCCGAGGGTCCTCACTTCGTCGCGGTGGGAGCGTGGGAGGCAAAACGTTTCCAAATGGATTTTCGAGTCCTTTCGCTCAGACATGCTGAGATTGTATAGCCGCTGCGAAACTGACCTGCGTATTCACGTCGAATCTTAAACCGTGAATAGAAGCCCTGCTGGCTCGTGTCACGCACCCTACTCCAAAAGCAGAACGTCGCCATTTTCAGCACCAAAGAGCCTACGCCGTTCATCCCATACCCAAGCCGCGCAGTACCGGGCACTCTTGCGGCCATGAACAACAACTCGCTCGCACACCTCGTCCAACGCGCCCGTCAACTCACCATCACGCCCGTTGCCGTGTATTCGCAAGTCTCCATGCATCGCCTGCCCGCGCCCGCCAGCACCGTCCTTCCCGCCGAGGTCGTCGCCCGCGTGGGCGATGAATGCCATGTCCGCATCGCTGGCACCCACGATCTCTTTCTTCCTGCCTGCGCCCTCGCGGCGGATGTGACGGAGTTCACCGTGCGCATGCAGCCCAATGGCCTAACCATCCTGCCCGCAGCTTAGAGGTTTTTTGATCGCAGAATGCGATATTGTGAGTGGCGATTCCAGCGCTGCTCAGGCAGTATCGTGGCATGAGTCTTCCCGTCTCCCTGTCCCGTCGCGAGGCGCTCCGCCGCATTCTCGTGGCCTCGGCCATCGCTGTGTCGCTCGACCTCACCGCCTTTGGGGTAGAGGGCGGGCTCGGTGCCGATCCCAATCTTTTGAAAAAGGACATCCCGTGGCCTCGGGTCATGACCGATGCGGAAAAGCGCGCCGCTGCTGCGCTGGCGGACGTGCTCATTCCCGCGGACGAATTTGGTCCTGCTGCCAGTGCGACCGGCGTGGTCGATTTTATCGATGAGTGGATCAGCGCCCCCTACGAACCCCAGCAGCGTGATGCGAAAGTGATTCGCGACGGCCTTGCGTGGCTCGATGCCGAGTCGCAGAAGCGCGCGGGGAAAATCTTTGCCGAGTCCAGCGGCGAGCAGCAAATCGCGCTGATCGACGACACGCTGAAGGACGGC
>JAYUWZ010001009.1:0-2695 GCA_043753265.1 Verrucomicrobiaceae bacterium | reverse complement strand
AGAAGCAGAAGACGTTTCATCTTTGCCGTCAGCTTGTACGGGTAAATTAACAAAAGTCGATTCCTGCGAAGGAAAAATGGAACACTTGAGAATCACATGTTGCTCCGCCGGAGCTTGGCACGGTCGAATGCTTTTTCTATAAACATGGCGCGCCTACAGCGCTGGTTGTCCAGCGCTACCGCACGACGCGCAGTAAATGGCCTGCGCGTTCGCCGGGGGCGAGGCGCACGAAATTTCGGCGGCCGTGCCAGCGGAAGCGTTCGCCGGTGAGCAGGTCTTCCATTTCGTAATCGTGGCCTTCGCCGAGGCCGAACTGCTCGAGTGGGACTTCCACCATGGCTTGCTCGGCAGACCACGCATTCAGGTTTACCACGATGAGCAGGTCATTTCCCGGCACGCTTTTGCTGTAGGCGAGGATAAGATCGTTGCCGGTGTCGTGGAAGCGCAGGTTGCGCAGTTCGCGCAGTGCGGGGTTTTCGCGGCGGATGCGGTTGAGTGTGCCGATGAACCAGCGGATGCCGGGCTGCGTCCAATCGCGCCCCTTGAATTGGTATTTCTCGCTCTCCCAATACTCCTCCCTGGCGAGTTGTCTGTAGTCGCCATCGCATAGCTCGAGGAAGCCACGCACGTTGCCTGCGGCATCCCACGGCTTGCGCTCCAGCCCGGCATTTTCGCACAGCTCGAATCCGCTGTAGATGCCGTAGACGGGTGACAACGTGGCGGCGAGCAGCGCGCGAACGAGGAAGGCTGGAGGCCCGCCAAATTGCAGGTAGCTCGGGAGGATGTCGGGCGTGTTGGGCCAGAGATTTGGGCGCATGTACTCGGCGCTGTCGCTGGCGGTCATTTCCTCGAAATATTCGCGCAGGCCCCGAGCGGTGTTGCGCCAGGTGAAGTAGGTGTAGCTTTGCGTGAAGCCGGCCTTGGCGAGGGCGCGCATCATTTTCGGGCGCGTGAACGCTTCGCTGAGGAAGATCGCGTCTGGAAAACGCGCCTGCACGCGGGTGATGAGATATTCCCAAAACGCGACGGGTTTGGTGTGCGGATTATCCACCCGGAAGACGTGCACGCCGTGCTCGCACCAAAATTCGATGACGCCGGCGAGCTCGCTCCACAGCTCGCGCCATGTCTCGCAGTGGTAGTTCATGGGATATACGTCCTCGTATTTTTTTGGAGGGTTCTCGGCGTATTTGATCGTGCCGTCGGGGCGCTTGTAGAACCACTCGGGATGCTCGTGGACGTAGGGGTGATCGGGTGAGCAGTTGATGGCGAAGTCGAGTGCCACGTCCATGCCTCGCGCGCGAATCTCGCCGACGAGCCAGTCGAAATCCGCGAGCGTGCCGAGTTCCGGTGCGACGTCGCGATGCCCGCCGCCATTGGGGCAGCGCTGGTGGCGGTTGCCGATGGCGTAAGGCACGCCGGGCTCGCCGGGTTGCGAGGTCACGGAGTTGTTCCGGCCTTTGCGCGCGGTGACGCCGATGGGGTGCACGGGCGGAAAGTAGATGGTGTCGAAGCCCATTTCGCGCGCGTATTCCACGCGCGGCAGGCAGTCGCGAAAACGCGATCCGCGATCGGCATGGCCCTCCGCGCTGCGCGGGAAAAACTCGTACCACGCGGCGAAGCCCGCGCGCTCGCGATTCACCCACACGCGCGGGTAGCGGCTCGCAGCCTTGTTCTTCTCGGGGAAGGACTCCAGCGCATCGGAGAAGGTGCAGATGAATTCCGAGCCGAGCGAGCGATCGGCATAAGTTGCCATGAGCGCTGCAAGCTCAGCGTCGTGGGACAAGGCATCGACTTGGGCTGGCGAGCCGGTGCGAAGGGCCTGCGCGTAGGCTTTCAATTTTGCCGCGTCAGCCTTGGCCTTGCGCGTGGTGGCTAGCTTGGCGGCGGTCTCGATGAAGGCCGCGGCCTCAAGGGATTCGCTGGTGAGGTCCGGCTGGCGGGCGGCGTATTTCGCGTGCCACTCGTGCTGCCAGCTTTTCCACACGTCGCCCCACGCTTCGATGGTCCACTCGGTCGCGCCGATGGCGGTGACGGTGAATTCGCCGCGCCAGTGGTCGCCGGTCCACGGGTCCACGCATTCCATCGGTGTCTCGCTCCATTGCTTGTCGCCCGGAGCGCGCCACTTGAGCACCACGGAGATCACATCGTGGCCGTCTTTGAACACATCGGCTGAGACGGTGACGCGTTCGCCTGGGAGGCGCTTGATGGGATGGCGTCCTCCATTTACGAGAGGGGTGACGTTCTCAATCACAGCGACGGATGGAGTCATGGGCGGCATCATTGCAAACGCATGCAAGGTCACGCAAGGACGGGCCGCTTTCCCGAAAAGAAAGAAGCCTGGGACTGTGCGAGACAGTCCCAGGCTTTGATTCTTTGGGTCCACGGCCTCTCGACCGGGATTCGGCTTAAATTACAGCGCTTTCGCGGCGTCGATGACGGACTGGGCGGTGATGCCGAGCACTTCCATCACCTTGTTGCCGGGGGCGCTGAGGCCGAAGCGGTCGATGCCCACGACTTTGCCGTCGAGGCCGACATACTTGTACCAGAGCGCCGTCACGCCGGCCTCGATGGCCACGCGCTTGCGGCAGGAGGGAGGGAGCACCTCGTCCTTGTAGGCCTGCGGCTGGAGATCGAAGCGGTAGAAGGAAGGCACGCTGACCACGCGGGCACCTGCGCCGATCGCTTTGGCGGCGGC
>JAYUWZ010001008.1:0-5830 GCA_043753265.1 Verrucomicrobiaceae bacterium | reverse complement strand
TCGACCCCTCCAAGTTTGGAGTGATTGAGCGCGATGGAAAGAAGCTGCACCGGTGCCGGGCGAAGGACCATCGCATTTACTTTGAGCGCAATGCCGAGGGCATCACCGTGCATCGGGTGCTTCATAAAAATTCCCTGCGCGACTTTCTCTTCCGCTCCAAGCTGCCCATCGGCGAGGACGAACAGCTTGGCGAAAAGGAAGGATTTTGGAAATTGATCGAGGCCGGTGAAAAGGCCGGCAAGCCCCGATGAACTTCAAACTCGTAGTATGCGTCACGGTGGCTGTCATGGCTGCTTACCTTGCGATTTTCCAAATCGTGGAGCACTGGCGGGTATTGAACGGGCCCAAGCGCGTGCCCCCCGCGGAACCATCGTTCCGCACAAAGACCATCCGCTACCAGGACGAGAAGGGGAATGACGTGGAGCAGGAGAAACGCTTTGAGGTCACCACAAAGTTGGTCGACGAAGAGACCATGAAAGCGCTCCCCCCGCCGCCGCCAGCCGTGCCTTTGGAATAACGAAGCGCAGTATCCTACTTTGCATCGGCGAGCTGCTTCCATGGGCCGGTGATGGCAAGGGTCATGCCCGGGCTTTGGATGTTCACGAAGAGCGTGGTGCCATCGGGTGAGAAGCAGGCTCCCGCGAGTTCGCTCACGCTGGTTCGTCCGAGTTTGTAGAGCGAGCCATCGGGCCGTACGCCTACCAGGAATTGCGGGCTCGTGCCGTCCTCGCAGATGATGAGATCGCCCCAGGGAGCCATGGTGATGTTGTCACAGTTCTCCACGAGCGCGCCGTCATTGGGCTCGATGAAAAGCTCGAGCATGCCTGGTTGCGCGGATTCCCCGGCAGTTCCCTCGGACTTGCTGGGAAAGTAGCGCCAGACCTGGCCCTTGCGCTTTGCTCCGCCGTTGGTGCAGGAAAAATAAATGGCATCCTTGCCGTGCCAGATGCCTTCTGCGCGGGCAAAACGGGCGCAGCCTTCCTCGAAAAATCCCTGGTAGCGCAGGTCGTTGTCGGGCGCTTCCACATTTTCGATATCCACCCATTCCACCGCGTGTTTCACGCCTGTCTTGAACGTGGTCGCGGCCGCCCAATTGCGCGTGTCGGCGCGGGCCATGTCTTTTATCCGCAGGGCCTGGAGTTTGCCGCCAGCAGCGAGCTTTCCGGGCTGGCTGGGGATGAAACGGTAAAGCAGGCTGTCGTACTGATCCTCGGCCTGGTAGATAATGCCTGTCGCAGGGTCGCAGGCTACCGCTTCGTGGCGGAAGCGGCCCATGGCCTTGAGTGGCACAGGGTCAACGAGCCCTTTGGCGTTTGCAGGCACCTCGAAGTTGTAGCCGTGGTCGCGCTCCACGTCGTCCTCCGCAATCGCCGAGCTCTCCTCGCAGGAGATCCATGAACCCCAGGGCATGACGCCCCCCGCGCAGTTTACATAAGTGCCGGCGAGGCTCAGGAAGTGGCGATCCAGCTCGCCCGTGCGGGTGTCGAAATACAGAGTGGTGGTGCCTCCGAGGCCGGGCTTTTTACCTTTGCCGGCATCGTAGAATTTCTCGCGCGGGATTTTCTGAAAGAGAGCGCGCTTTTTGCCCCATGCACTTGCGTCGGTCCATGCGGGGTCCATCTCGTGATTGCGCACCAGGATGGTCTTTCCATTGGGCCCGGCGAAGGCGCCCATGCCATCGTGCTTTCCGGGAACGAGCAATCCATCAGACATCGTTTCACCGACTTCGCTGAAGATGGTGTAGGAGAAGCCCTCGGGCAAATCCATGACTCCGTAGAAGTCGGACTTGAGCCGTGCATCGAGTTTCTTGGGATCGGCCTCCGGGGCTCCCTGTGCCCATTGCTGCAAGCCGGAGAAGGCTGCGGTGACGATGCCTGCATTGCGGAGAAAGTCGCGGCGCGAACTGGGTTTCATGGTGAAGCATTTGAGCAATTTCCCACGGTGGAGTCTAGCGACGACCTCGTGACACCGTTCAGAGCGCTTGCGTGGAAGGTTTGCAAGGCGCACAAGGAGCACACCAAGCAGTGAAGACCTCCCACCAGAATATCATCCGGCGTTTGTCCTTCGTGTGTCTGTTGCTGCTTTCTGCGCTGGCGGGAGCTGCCGAGCCGCTGCCCCTTTTGTGGCAGGGAGACGCGCCGGGTGCGGCGGACTGGGCTCCGCAGCGGGCTATCTTGCGCGAGAGGTGGGTGCAAATGCTGGGAGGTTTTCCCGAGGCGAAGGTGCCGCTCGCGCCCCGCTGGATTGGCGAACCAGAGGTGCTTGTCGGATACACCCGTCGAAAGGTGGCCTACACGATTGAACCAGGCGTTGAGATGGATGCCGTGCTACTCCTGCCCACTGGCGCAAGCCGCCCCGTGCCGGGAGTCGTGGTTTTTCACCCGACCCTCAAGGAGCACTACGCCCAGGTGGCGGGGTATGATGAATCGGCACCCGAGAAGATGATGGGGCCGCAGCTTGCCTTGCGCGGCTACGCGGTGCTTTGCCCCCGCTGCTACATTTTCGATGAGGCGGGCGACTATGCCGCCATGGTCGCAAAGATGCAGGAGCGACATCCCAAGTGGCGCGGCATGACACGGATGGTGTGGGACGGGATGCGCGCGCTCGACTATCTCGCCTCTCTGCCTGAGGTGGATGCCAAGCGCCTCGGAGTGACGGGCCATTCGCTCGGTGCGAAGGAAGTGCTGTATGTTGCCGCGCTGGATGAGCGGGTGAAGGCCGCGGTGTTTAGCGAAGGGGGCATCGGGCTGCGCATGAGCAACTGGCACGATGTGTGGTATCTGGGAAAGGACATCCGTGAGCCGGGATTTGCGGGGGAGCACCACGAGTTGCTTGCGCTCATCGCGCCGCGTCCTTTCCTGATGCTGGCCGGGGGCGGCAAGGGCGGCGCAGATAATGCAGACAGTAAACGATTTTTAGATGCAGTGCTCCCTCTTTACCGCTCGCTTGGCGCGAACGAATCGGCGGGATTTTTGCTGCACAATGAAGGACATCGATACCCACCTGTGGCGCGTGGTGTTGCCGAGGCTTTTTTGGACAAGCACTTGAAAACACCCGGCAGCGGCCTGGAGTTTATCGATACGAGTTTCGAGAACGCCTCGCCCGTGTGGTACGAGGTGGCGGAGGACGGCTCCATCCTCGTGCATCTGCTGTATGATCACGAGCGCGGCTCGCCCAACCGTGCTGCCGGCCATTTCCATTTTCGCATTCACGCGCCGGCGGGATCGCGGCTGACTCTCGAGTTCAAAAATCTGGATAACATCTGGAATGGAAAGCCGGGCTCGGTGGCGAAGGAGTTGCGCACGGCGGTGGTCTCGGAAGATGGCCGCACATGGAAGTCTGTGGCGCTGCGCGTCACGCCGGACAATCGGGTGCGCATGCCCATCGAGATGCCAGGGCCGGTGCTGTATGTCGCAAGGGTGGAGCCATACCGGCTCTCGGACCTCGAACGACTGCTGGGCGAGGTGAAGGGCAATCCGCTTGTGGAGGTGACCCCGATTGGCAAGACCGTGGAAGGGCGCGACCTGGAGGTGGTTCGCGTGGGTAATGCCGATGCGCCGTACCGGGTGTTTGTGCGGGCGAGGGCGCATCCATGGGAGGCGGGGACCAGTTGGGTGGCGCAGGGACTCATCCAACGACTGCTGCGTGGGGATGACGAGGCGAAGCAATTCCTCGCGCACTACTGCCTGTATGTAATGCCGATGGCCAACAAGGATGGAGTGGCCCGAGGACGCACGCGGTTCAATTTGAACGGGAAGGATCTGAACCGGAACTGGGACAAGCCAGCGGACGTGCAACTCGCGCCGGAGAACGCGGCGCTGGAGCGCTGGCTGGATGGGATGATCTTGCGGGGGAAGGCACCGCATCTCGCATTGGAATTGCACAACGACGGGGCCGGGATGCTTCACATCAGCCGTCCGCCGATTCCAGAACTGGAGCGGCACCTTGCACGAATGACCACACTGGAGGAACTGCTGCGCAAGCACACGTGGTTCACAGAGGGGAGCACGAAGAGCACGTTTCGCAATGCGGGCACGCTTGGGGATGGCTGGCTGATGCGATACGGCATCGATGCTGCGGTGCATGAGTTTCACTGCAACTGGATTGCGGGGCTCGATGCGTATCCCTCGGCGAAGCACTGGCAGGATTACGGGTCCGGGCTGGCGAAAGTGTTTCACGAATACTTCGGCGCGGTGAAGCCATAGAGACTCCACCGGAGCGCGACTGTGTGCGGAGCACCAGTGACAAAGCGGTCGCAACTGCGCAAATTCAGCCTCTTCTTCCGTTTCTACTTCTCACCTCTCACGTCTCCCATTCTATCTTGTTAGTCTCCTGCTGAACTCGGCATCGCGTCCATGAGCAGGGCCTGCCAGCTCGTGTGGATGCTTCGCTGCACGACCGGGGGCTGGGGCACTTCGCGGACGGTGCCGGTGCGCCAGCAGACGATGGAGCGAAAGGCATCCTTGCCGGTGTGGTGCTCGCCGACGCACTGGCACTCGGCGTGGACGACCTCGCCCTCCTCGAACCATACGAGACCGAAGCGGTCCTCGTTGCTAAACTCGATCACGCCCGAGGCTCCACGCAGGCACTTGAGCTGGATGATATCCGCCGGGGAGAGCCCGCCGAGCGTGCCTTCGAAGCCGGTCGGCTCGGGGCCGTGGGTGCCATGGTTTGGCAGCATGGCGGTGACGGCGTCGAGCAGCGCCTTCCTCTGAAGGGGCTTGGGCAGAAAATTGAGCACGCCGATGGCGCGGGCGCGGTCGCGATAGGCATCCGTGGGTGTGCCGGTGATGACCAGGGCGCGGGCCGCCGGATGGACGGCGGACATGGCGCACAGGAAATCGATGCCGTCGCCGTCGGGCAGGCCGATGTCGACGATGAACACGTCGATATCGTTCTTATCCGCCAATCGGGCGGCGTCCTCCACGCGCTTGGCGACGAGGAGTTCGTAGGAGAATTCAAGGGAACGAAGAACATCCCGCACATAGTTTTGAACTGTGCGGGTGTCTTCAAGGAGCAGGATAATTGGGCTTTCTGCTGACATAACTATAAAAAATCATGCTGCCTGGCTGGCGGGGCCTGCAAGGAAACGTTCTAGCGAGGTGAGTAACTCAAACACCGCGCGCACCAACTCTGCGGACTGCGCGGCAAAATTGCCAGTCTGCTTTGCACGGGCACTATCTTCGAGTTGCTTGGCGGCGGCAAGTGCAGCGGGAGCATGGAATACGCCAACAACCCCCTTGATTGCGTGGGCAGTGCGGCGGACCATGTCGCAATTGCCCTCCGCGACGGATGTGGAGAGCTGTGTGATGAGGTCCGGGAGGTCCACGTCGCGGGAGTCATGGAGGAGGCCCGCGAGCACATCGCGGCGGCCATTCACGCTGGCAAGCAGCTCGGCGACATCGAAGGGAAACTGGGCATGCGCGGCGGTCTGGGGAGCCGGGGTGGAGGGACAGGCCTGGGGTGGCGCGAGCTTTTGCGTGTGTGCAATGGGATTCAGGCCGGGAATCACATTTTCAATGCAGGCGAGGATTTCGTGCTCGCGGGCGGGCTTGCCGAGGTAGCCATCCATGCCTGCCGCGGAGCATTCCTCGCGGACTCCCTTGAGTACATTAGCCGTGAGGGCGATGATCGGCACATGCTCGCTGGCCCCCTCCCTCTGGCGGATGGTGGCGGTGGCTGCGATGCCATCCATGCGGGGCATCTGCAAATCCATGAAGACGAGGTCGAACTTCTGCGCCGCGAATTTTTCCACGGCCTCCACGCCGTCATCCGCAGTGATCACGATGTGGCCCCAGCCCTCGAGGTGAGTGCGGACGATGCGCTGGTT
>JAYUWZ010001007.1:0-12244 GCA_043753265.1 Verrucomicrobiaceae bacterium | reverse complement strand
GCAGGAAATACTCCTTCCCCGCCGTGTCCGGTGCGTCGATCCGGTACACTTGGTTTTGGATCGACACCGTTTCCAGCGGATAGGTGCCGCTCTGCGTGAGCGTCACCACCTTCGCCCAGCCCATTTGTTGCTTGCACCACGCGCTCATCGCGGTCGGCGTCGCGCTCGTCTTCCCGTAACCCCCGTAGGAGCCGTAGCCCATCACGCACCAATAGCCGATCCCCTGCGTATCCGGATCCTCTTTTGGCGTGCGATCATACAAATCTGGCAGGCGCAGGGCATGCCCATATTCATGGCAGAACACGCCGATCTCGATTTTCCGAATCACAGTGGGATCGTTGGGATCGTAGGTGAGCGCTGGCTGGATGATGTAATCGTCCACTTGGACATACAAGGGTTTCCCATCCGCCCCCCGCATCACTTCGCCCTGGGCATCCCGCCGCACATCCTTGGTCGGGAACATTTCCTGATGCCCATAGCTCGGGTCGCGATAGTTCCAGGAATGGGACCAGATATTATGATTTCCGGTAAAAGATTCCCCGCCATTCTCCGGATGAATAAAAACCACGGTATCGACGATGCCGTCATCATCCCCCGAGTTCGGGATTCCGTCTGGCCCATCGTTGTCGTAATTACCAAAATCAGTGTCGGCGTCGGCGGCGGTCAACCCGAATTCCAGCAGTTCCCCAAAGGGAAGTCCGGCCCCGTGGTGGCCAGCTTCATAATAGGTATCTTCATTAGGCAAGTGATACCACCCAAACACTTTTCCGGAGACCAGCCATTGGCCATGGGAGATATCCCGATAATATTGAGTCATTGTCTTCCGCCCCGGTTCGGGCCGAAAAAGCATCTCTTCATAATCCTTTGCCGCAAATGGCCGGGGCCGGTTGGAAAAATCCAGGCAAATCACGGGCAGCAGCCTCGTGGATGGGCCTGCGGGGGCTAGCCCCATCAGGGCTGGCGCCATCATCAGGGCTGGGCCGGCTCTCCGCTTCGCGCGCTCCCGCTCCACGCTCCGCGCATAACCGGCGCTGGGAAAATACCCCGTCGTCCGGACTCCCCCCGGCTCGGGTTTCGGCGCCGCAGTTAAGAGCATGGGGAGGGAGGACATCAAAATCGCCGGCCACCGGTAGACCATGGAGGAGGAAGGGGAAGGGCGCATAGTTAGGTAGCTCAATGAGAATCTTCCCCCCGCCTGTCAACGTGCAAACCGGCCCGGGGATTACTTTCGGAATTTTCGTCCGCGGCGGCGCAGGAAAAAATTATAACTGCTACAAGTTATCCTTCGGCGGTGGCAAACTTAACCTCTTTTTGCTAAAACAATTGACGGGAAGTCATCTTTTCTTTAACCCGCATCGCCGTGCCGCTCCATCAGTGGTTTTTGGAAACCGGCTCATGTTCCCGCGTGTTCCCACAAGAAAACTCCGTCGCTTCAGCTTACCATGAATATGCGTCCCCATACCCCTGCCCCCGTGGCACCCAGCCTCAAACTTTCCTCGGTCGCCGCCTGGCGCGACCTGACTGCCACCCTTCTGCTGTCCATCCTCCCCGTGCTGCCGGTGCTCCCCGCCCTCGCTGGCCCGTCCCCTCAACTTCCTGGCCCCACGCCGCCCAAAGCCGATTCCGGGAGCGCCCGGAAGGCCAGCACGAAGCGCAACGTGACGACCAAGGCGGCCGCGACCATTAAAAAGGAAAAGGAGGAAAAGGATAAGGGGTCCACCGTCAAACACGCCCCCGCCGCCGAGGAACCGAAGCCCTTTGGTCAGAACTTTCCGATCAACCTCGAATGGCGCCAGCGCTTGCGCATGCTCGCCAAGCAAGTGGACGAGATCGCCCGCGAACACGAAGAATGGGGCTCCGTGAGCATGTCGGCTCCGATCATCGTCAAGCCTGACACCACTAATTTTAGCGCCGAACTGAATTACCCGGGGACGGATTTTTTCACTAACGCCAAGGCTGACGTCGAAGGCAGCGCCGCCGCCCGGAACGCGACACGAACCATCACCTCGACCGGTTTATCGGTGGCCGTCGATCCCACCCGCCTTGAGGCCGGTCTGACCGCGCTGCGCAACGCCCGCACCGAACAAGCCTTGTTTGAAGCCGAAAGCGCGCGCAAGGCCCAGGCCCGGCAACTGAAGGATAGCGCGGCCAGTCTCGACTACACCACTAAGCTCAAGACCGCGAGCATGCTGCCCACCGAGGCCGAGCGCAATGCCGCCATCGCCGCCGCCGATCGAAGCTATGCCGACGCCCTCCTCGCCAACGGCACCACCGTCACGGCCCCAACTATTCCTGTCGCCGCGACGGACGCCACCAATTCCCCGGCGGTGCCCGGCAAAGGGACCCTCGCCGCCCCACCCTCGGAGTTGAGCGCCGCGCTCGGCACGCTGGGCACCGGGCTTCCGACCTTTGGTTATTCCTCCTCCACCCTCACCCGCTCCGATCGCAGCGCCTTGATCGAGGCCGCCGGAAACCGCGCGGTGCAAGGATTGTTCAACGCGCTGGGCAAACCGGCGGAGGCCTCCAAGTTTGAAGGCAAGCGGATCGTCATGGCGATCGCCACCGTCGCCGTGAACCCTGGCTGGCGCACGCAACGCGACTTCTCCGGCCAACTCAACGCCCGGATCGGCTTTACCTGGCGCATAGCGCGGCCCGAGATCCAGGCGATCTACGCCCCTCCGGCCCCCCCGACCGCCGCGGCTTCCGAAGGGAAGGAGCCGAGCTACAAAGACGGGGCCGCGCTCAACTCGACTTCGGTGGACCTGACACTGGGTCTGCCTGTTCTGGCCGCGCCCGAATTCGAGACTGAAATCACCGCAGGTCAGGCAAAATCTGGATCCCAAGGCGGAGGCGGCCCCCCGGGCAGTTCACCCTCGGCGCCCGGCGGATTGGCCACTGGAGGAAAGACTCCGACCGTTCGCGGAAACCGGTGCGACACCAATCCTTGGGGACCGGGCGATCGCCTCGAAGAATCGCCGATTGTTGCCGCCGTTTCTCCGCTCATGGAAACCCAGGCCCTGGACCTGGAGGATCAATACCAAAAGCAAAACGCCACCGCTTTTTATCTCGCGGCCGCCCTGCGGTATTACGGCGCCGACGCGAAAGGAGAAGTCTTCCGCCAATTTCTGCGCGAGCGCGACAAAGTGGCCAAGACCCGTTCCGCCAATGCCGTAGCCAACAGCTTCAGCGCCTCTGGCGGCGTCTTTGGTTTCCAAGTCGGCCCACGCTTGAAGGCCCTCGCCGATGCCGCCAGCCGCATCGGGGGGTCGGCCAACGTGCTCGAGCGCCAAAGCTTCCCGGTGCTGATCATCATCGGCATTGATGAAAACGACCTCGCGCCCGCTTGGGGCCGGTTGAACGGTGATAAATGCAAGCCCGTCTTGATGGAACCCGTCCTCACCATCCATCAATCTCCCCAGTGGCTCCCCATCAAGCGCAAGCTCATCTCCTTTAGGGATCTGCTGCACCTGGATTTCTCGAACGTTCACCAACCGCGCATGGATGAACTGAAACGCCTCAAGCACGAACTCGCCGTCGCCGACCGGAGCAATCACTTCGACCAGCCGAACAGCAAAGCTCCCGCCCAATATGCAGATTTGACCCGTCGCATTCGCACCCGCTTGGAAAGCATGAGTTCCCTCGTGAACGGTTCCTCCGGCTGGCAATACCTCCCGACGGAGTTCCTCTTCAGCAAAAAAGCTCCCGCTCCGCCGGCGCCGGCCGCCATCACCCATATCAATCCCGGCGCGATCAAACTCACCTCCACCGGCTACGACGGAATCGTTGTCATTCGCGGAGAGGGCATTAGCAAACTGCAACCGGCTGATATTTCCGCCGCCAGCGGTGGAGTTCCGTTTACCATTCCCGAAGCCATGGAATTGGAAGGCCAGGGATTGATGGTGCATATCCACATCGATGCCACCGTCCCGACGCCCAATTTCCTCGTGGCGAAGCTCACGGGGCCCAATGGCTCGTTCACGCTCTTCACTCCTCCCATCGCGGTCACCTCGGATGGCCCGCCGCCGGCGCCATCCAAACTCCTCCCCATTCTGCAAAGCACCATCGAAACCACTGGCGCGAATCCTTCCACCAAAAAGATTACCATCAACGCCGACGCGAGCGTGGCCAACCCTGTCCTCGGTACCGCCAAGGAAATCATCAAGGACGAGATCAACCCCGGCACGAATCTCAAGCTTGAAAAAGGAAAAGCCAACTTCAAGCTGCTCCCAGAGAAATAGTAAAAGTGGGCCTCATCGCCTCTCCGCCTTGCAACCACCCGGCAAACGTATGGGACCTCATCCCACCATCCATCCACAACCTCCGTGCAGAGTGGCCTGCTGGAATGTCATCTGCCACGGCGATGGGCGGCTTTCCATCCCAAGAAGCAGGCCATTTACGCCCTGATACATTTTGCCGGTGTGGATGTTCCTTGGCCTGCTTCGATGTGGATTGCGTGGTGAAGCCAGGGTTGCGAGGAACGAGCCACCTTGGAAGGCCGAAAAGCACCTGCCCTGAAAGATGTGCACCTTCTCAAGGTGCTCCCGCCCTTCATAGATACCAGTATCCTCACGCACCTCGCGCTTTGCATCAGCAGGATTTTGTGCGATAGTTATCGCAACACTGAGGGAGGCAAAAATGAATGGAAGGAAATCGAGGGAAGGACACAACGCCACTGAAAGGCGGGGCAAGAATGACCGCATTGCGCAATCATCGTACTTATCGCCGATAATCCCCGCACACCCCTGCGCGTCCTCCGGGCGGCGGCCCAGTCGCACCCTCCTTGGAACGAAATCCGAGTTCTTCGCGACATGCGCAACAACTGCAACAACCCCTCCGCATGCCGGAAACGCTGCGCCGAGAAGGTCGGAAAACCTCACATCCTCCGCCATCGCATCTATTGCACATAATCCCCACTCATTTCCGAAACCTCACTCCATAAACCACTTCCGACATCCGATTATCGGCGACACCCATCGCACATATTCCCAGGCAGCCCCCATCTGCGCTTTCCATTGGGCGTTCAGCGTTGAGCGTGGGCGTTGGGCGTTAATCGAGACGTTCCGCCATCCCGGCGCATGACATCCCCCTCCCAAGGTGCTATGGTGCCTCCCATGCCCATTTACGTGTACGAGTTGTGCGAGGGAGACTGCAAGGCGTGTGGCGGCTGTTTCGAGATCAGCCGTCCGGTGAACCGTGAACCGCTCACGAAGTGCCCGCTTTGCCGGAAGGAGGTGCGCAAGGTGATTACCAACGTGAACAGCCCCAAGCTCACCAAGCCTCTCTCAGTCTCGGATGCGAAAAGTGCCGGTTTCAGCGTGTGGAAAAAGGTCGGAAAGGGCGAATATGAACGCGAATAGCCCCTCCGTCATCAAAACCAGTACGCTTCGTCACTTGCGCTCCATGCCGTCTGTCGCCTAACAAGCTTGTTTATTGGCGCGCATCCAGAGCGCTATATACTTCTCTCATTCCAGCAACGCCCCGAACTATGAAGACTCACTGCCACCGTCTCGCCATCGCCAAAGCCGTCGCCCTGGCCCTCGCCGCTTTCGCGCCCGCCCCCGTTCTTTTCGCCCAGGCCCCCGCCGCCCCACCCCCAGTGACCTCTGCCGACGGCAAGGCCGCGGACGCCGTGCGCGCCTTGGTGGGCGAGGGCAAGTGGCCCGAGACAATGAAGGAGGCCGAAAAATTCATGGCGCAGTACAAGGAGAACTCCCCGTTCTCCCGTGATGTCCGCTACTACCTCGCCCTCGCCTACCTGCGCCAAAAGGGCATGCAGGACGATGCGGTGCGCGAGTTCCGCAAGTTGCTCGCCGATGCGAAGGTAACACCGGATGTGAAAGAGCAGGCGCAGATGCTCATCGCCAAGGCCTTTACCATCAAGGGCAGCGAAATGCTCGATGGCACGGATGCCCAGCGCAAGGTGCGCAACGACATTTACCTCGAGGCCATCAAGGCGTACGACGCCTATATCACCGCGTACCCGCAGTCGAGAAGTGGCGACACCGCCTACTACCTGAGCGGCGTGCTCTCGCTGGAGGTGAAGAATTACGAAGACGCCGTGAAGCGCCTCGGCACGGTGTTCACGCGCTACGCGCAGAGTCCGCTGCGCAGCGACGCCATTTTGAACATGGGCAAGGCCCACCTCATCCAGGCGAATGACCTGATGACGGCAGCCCCAGGCAAGGAACCCAAGCCGGAGGATGTGGCAAAGGCACTCGATATTTTTGAAAAGAACGCCATCCCGACCCTCTCACAGGTCTTCAAATCCTCCACGGATCTGGCAATCCTTAATGAAGCGCAATTTTACGTGGGCCAAATCCGTCTCACGCAGAGCATTAATATCGAGGACGCCGACCCGGAGAAACTCAAGGCAAAGCGCGCCGACTTGCTGAATCCCGCCCTGGACGCCTTCCGCGCGGTGCGCAGCATCGAGGAGGTCGTGGCGGCGCAGGATGCGAAAATCAAGGCGCTGGAGGATGCCATCGTGCGCCTTCCCCCCGGCACTGCGGAATATCTGAACTATCGCAGCTACTACGAGAACCTCATCACTCTCGAGACGGAGAAAAAGGAGAAGCTCAAAACCGGAACCGACCAATACCTGGCTGCGCGCATCGCCATCGCGCGCATCTTCATGACCTTGGAGAAATACGACGAGGCACGCGTGCTCGTGCGCTATCTCATGGGGATGAAGGACCTTTTTGCGAAGGACAAGGATGCCGAGGCCACGGTGAATGCGCTCATTTGCGACTCCTACGTGGGGCAGAAAAACATGGCGAAGTCGCTGGAGACCTACGAGGCGTTTCGCGGTGCCTTCAAGGGCCACGAGGCGGGCGAGCATCTGCCAATGGTCGTGGCAAATCTCCTGGTGGGCGCGGGCAATGCAGACAAGGCTGAGGAAGTTGTGAATCAGGGCGTGGACGACTACAAGGCCGCCCACGATGGCGCGGGCTGGCGCTTTTCAGGGCCATCCATCCAGATTCTTATCCACATCGCCCTGAAGAAAGGCGATTTCCAGAAGGGCCTGGACCTTTGCGAAAAGGTGCTCTCCACCGCTCCCAAGCCCGAGGTGGAAATGGATATCCTCTATGTAAAGGGAACCGTGCTGGAACAAATGGCACTCGACCAGGGCAAGCCCGCGTTGAGCGACCAGGCGATGACGACCTTCCAGCTCGTGCGCGATAAATTCAGCACAAGCCCCAAGGCAGAGGATGCGTGGTTCCGCCAGTGCCAGATCCTCGCGGGTAAGGCCGACCACGCCAAGGCGATCGGGGAACTCACGAAGTTCATCGATACCTTCTCCGGCGGCAGCGGCAAGAGCGAGGAGGCGATGAAAAACGTGGCCACGAATATCTATATCCTCGGCAAGACGTATGACACCGCGGGGCAGACGGATAAGGCAATTTCGACGTTCCGCTCGATGATCGACAAACACCCCGACAACGAGGTGACACCGGATGCATACTTCCGAATCGTGGACATCGAGAATCGCAGGAAAAACTACCCCGCCGTCAAAAAGGCGATGGAGGAATTTCTCGACAAATACCCTACCCATAAGAACGCGTACTACGCGTTCAATAACATCGCGGACATCCTCACCAGCGGCGCGCTGAACACGAAGCCCGGGCCGGATGGCAAGCCAGTGCAAGGTGCGGCGACCTCCGCCGACCGCGAGGCTGCAGCAAGAAGTTGCTGGAGTATGTGGATTACGAACTGGAGAAAAAAATCACGCCCCCCCGTGGGGAAAGCGCCCTCATCAAGGTCGCCGATACGTGGCTGAAACAGCTCTCCAGCCTCGGCACGAATTTCGACCTTCTCGCCAAGGACAAGAAGCTGGAATGGCAGACCGCCGTGGACAACGTGCTGGGTGCCGTGGACAAGCAGCTCAAAAACTACCCCAACGGCGACCGCGCCGTCGAGGCCCTGGAGCGTGCCGTAAAGGTGCAGGGCGCAATGCTCGCCGCCCGCCAGGCCGATGGTGCCAAGGGCGAGGCTTACTTCCGCGACCTCGTGACGAAGTACGGGGCGAGTAATGAGGCGAAATCAAAGATCCTCATGGGCCTAGCAACTTATCTGGACCCCGTCGACGCAAAGCGCGCAGGTACCGTGCGTTCCGAGGCGGTGGCGCTCGTGCCCAAGGCTACCGAGAAGGAAATCAAGGACTCCGATGGCAACGTGATTGGCAAGGAGATGGTGCGGTCCTTCCTTCCTCCGGACTGGGATCGCATTCTGAGCGATCAGTTCGACGCCAAAAAATACGATGAGATGAAGGCATCCATCGCCCGCGTTCGTGAGGAATACCCACTCACGGAAACGCCCCCAATGCTCGTACAGGACGCCCAGGCAGTGTGCCTTTTCTGGGAAGGCAAGATTCTGGAGGAGCAGGGCAAGATTGCCGACGCAGGCGCCAAGTTTGCCGAGCTCGCAGCAAAGTATCCCACCACCACGAAGCGCATGGAGGCCGACTATGGCATCATCAACGGCAAGTTCGTGTCGGGTGCGCTGAAGACTGAGGTGGAACAGCGCCTGGCGCTCAAGCGCCTCAATGAAATCGTGGGTGTCTCGAAGGCCAAGACCTTCGAACTCCAGGCCAAGGCGCTCCTCCTCGTGGGCCGCATCAACGAGACACTCCTGAAGGATTACGATAACGCAATCATGGCCTACGCGAAAGTGGCCGACTTTTTCTCCTCCGTGCCCAAGGTGGCCAGCGAGGGCCTGTGGCGCGCCGCCGGTCTGCTCGAGAGGCAGGCCAGCAAGGATCTGCCCGTGCTGCTCCCCGACGAAAAAGCCGACGCATCCAAGCGTGCAAGGGAATTGATGGAGTCCCACAAGAAAGCTGAGGACGCCAAGAATCCAAAGGCTGATCCCAAAGCCGTGGGCGGAAAACCCGACGATGCGAAGCCTGCCGATGCCAAGCCCGGGGACAAAAAACCCGCCGATACGAAGGCCGCCGACAAGACCACCGCCGCTGCTCCGGCGCAGAAATAGCTTGGCATCTCGCGGGTGATCTGAAAACCACCCGCCCGCCGAAAGACCACCATGTTTCGCTTCACCCTCATATTGAGCACCGTCGCCCTCCTCCTCACCGGCTGCTCGGAACCCACCGCCGCCGAGAAAAAAGAAGCGGAGCGCATCAAGCTGCGCGAGGCCAAGCGGGCCGACGCCATCAAAATGTACAAGCGGCTCGCAACGGATTTTCCAGACAGCGAGAACGCCAAGGCCGCAGCCGACAAGGCGAAGGCCCTGGAAGCCGCGACACCGAAGAAGTAGCCGCGCGGCGCACCGCATGCCCCGCGAAACCCTCGCCGTACGCCAGCAAAGAGCCGCAGCGATCCAAGCCGTGCTCACCCGCACGTACCCGGAGGCCCACTGCGAGCTGGACTACACCACCCCCCTCGACCTGCTGGTGGCCACGATCCTCAGCGCGCAATGCACGGACAAGCGCGTGAACATTGTGACGAAGGATCTTTTCCGGGTATGCAAAACTGCGGCTGACTACGTGGCGCTGCCGCAGGAGCAGCTTGAGGATCTGGTGAAGACCACTGGCTTCTTCCGGGCGAAGTCGAAGAACATCAAGGCCTGCTGCGCCGCGCTCGTGGAGCGCCACGGCGGTGAGGTGCCTGCCGACATGGCCGCGCTGACCGCGCTGGCCGGAGTGGGCCGCAAGACGGCAAACGTGGTGCTCGGCAACGTCTTCGGCATGAATGAGGGCGTGGTGGTGGATACCCACGTCTCCCGGCTCAGCCAGCGCCTCGGCCTCACTCGCGAAACCGACCCGGTGAAAATAGAAGCCGACCTCATCAAGATCGTGCCCCGCGATGACTGGGCAAATTTCAGTCACTGGCTCATCTGGCACGGGCGCCGCCGCTGCTACGCCCGCAAGCCCGACTGCCCCCACTGCGAGCTGGCCAGCCTCTGCCCCAGCGCAGGCAAGGCGTCGTAGCCCGGCTACCGGTGCATGGCGTCCCAGGCGAGCTTTGCCGCCAGTGCCAGCGCGGTGGCGATGAAGATGGGCCGGATGATTCCCGCCCCTCGCGAAAGGACCAGGCCGCTGCCCAGCCGTGCCCCGCAGAGCTGCCCGGCAATCATCGCTGCGCCCACATCCCATCGCAGGCATCCCGCCATGCCAAACGCGACGAGCGAGGCCACGTTGCTGGTGAGGTTCAGGGCCTTGGTCGTGCCGGCGGCGGATCGCAAGTCCTGCCCCAGCGCGAGCACGCAGGCCATCATCCAAAACGACCCGGCTCCCGGCCCGAAGAAGCCATCGTAAAAGCCAAGCACTGTGCCGAAGATCACAGCGAATAGGCCATAGCCCATCCGTGCCTGCCGCTGCTGATGGCCCAGTCCCGGATTTAGCGCTGTGTAGATGGCCACGCCTGCGAGCATGGCGGGCACCATCTGCGCCAGCAGATCCGGGCGGATGCGCACCGCGGTCCATGTCCCCAGGATTGCAGCCATGAGCGTCACCACGATAGCCCAGCGCAGGCGCGACCACTCAATCAGCCCTGCCCTAGAGTAGCGCCACACAGCGAGCGTGGTGCCAAAGGTGGACTGCAGTTTGTTTGTCCCCAGCGCCATCTGCGGCGGCAGCCCTGCCCACAGCAGGGCAGGCACGGTGATGAGCCCTCCGCCACCCGCGATGGCATCGATAAATCCGGCACCTGCCCCGGCAAAGGCCAGCAGCACATACTGCCACCACTCGAGACTCATGGCGTAAGAATGGCCCCAAGCCACCAGCGGCAACCTATCCCCGCTTGCGACGTCTCACGTTTCACTTCTCACCTCTCACGACTACTTCAACGCCGCCCACACACGGTGGACGTCATCGTGATCCTCCAGTGACTGCAAAAATTCGCCCACCTCGGCGAGGTGCTCCTCGCTGAGGTCTGGGAAATTCTTGGCCACGTAGCCGAGTTCGCTCGTCACCACCGTCCAGCCATTGCCAGAGAGCCACTTCGACACTGCCGCCGTTGCCGCGCGGTCCGTGATGAAGCGCGCGCCCTTGCGGTCGGCGGGGATGTCGTCGTTCTGGTCGTGCGAGAGCGGGAGTACCTCATCGGCCCCGGCCTCGATGGCCGCTTCCTCAATGTCCACCGCGCCCTCGGCGTGGTGCGCCTCCACGAGTCCTACGTGGTCGAACAGGAACTTGTTGCTGCCCGGTGCGCCGAGCTGGCCCTTTTTGAAAAGGATTCTGATTTCGGGTGCGGTCCGGTTGTTGTTGTCCGTGAGCACCTCGACGATCAGCGCCACCTTGTGGGGTGCGTAGCCCTCGAAAACGATGTGCTCCATCACCATCTTTTCGTCGCCCAAGCCAGCGCCCTTCTTGATTGCGCGCTCGATGGCGTCGCGGGTCACAGAGTTTCGGCGCGCCTTGTCGATGGCGGCCGCGAGCCGCGCATTGGAGTCCGGTTCAGCACCGCCGAGCTTTGCAGCCACGGCGATTTCTTTGGCGAGTTTGCCTACCGCCTGACCTTTTCTGAGGTTTGCGACTTCACGTTTTGCTTGGAGCCATTGACGTCCCATAGGACCGCCCTGTTTAGCGAGCCTGCGGAGAAAGGGAATGGGGAAAATGAGGGGAATTTTTAGAATGTGTCCAAGCCGGAGATGCGTCTGATTTAGTCTCGCATTCAATGAGGCAAAGCCGGCAGTCTGCGAGAGCCTCATGATCGTAGCACCATCGCATCCATCCCCCCGATGAAGCCTCCCAAAAAGAAACCCGCCTCGCGCAAACCAGCGGTGACGAAGACAAAAAAGGCAGTGCCCGCTCTTGTGCTTGTCCCCAGTGGTTACTCGGGACTTCTCGATGAAATCGGCGAATTGGTAAACAGCGCACGGCAGACTTCCGTGCGCGCGGTGAATGCGCTGATGACTGCCACGTATTGGGAAGTGGGCCGCCGTGTCGTGGAATTTGAACAGGGAGGCAAACAGCGCGCCGAGTACGGAGACGCCCTGCTGGAGCGCCTTTCCGAGGATCTGACCACACGGCTTGGCAGGGGTTTTGGCATGAGCAATCTCGCGCTCATGCGGAAATTCTTTCTCTCGTTCGGGCAGATTTTCCAGACACTGTCCGGAAAATCTGCGGAACCAAAAAAGCAAAAACGAATTTTCCAGACACTGTCTGGAAAATCTTCCACGAGCCCTGAATTGACTGACATCGCCAGGGCCTTCCCACTGCCGTGGTCGCACTATGTATTGCTCATCACGCGAGCCCGTTCGCAAGAGGCCGCCGCCTTTTACCACGCCGGGG
>JAYUWZ010001006.1:0-2703 GCA_043753265.1 Verrucomicrobiaceae bacterium | reverse complement strand
CAAGATCATCTCCGACAAATGGAATTGGGCGAGCGCGGTGGAATCGGAATTTGAAAAATCGGAGCGCATCAAGTTCGACGAGCAGGTGCCCGAGCTCCTCGAGAAAAACGAGATGCTCGCCAGGCCGAAACTCAAAAAGATTGCCGATGCCAAGGCTGAGCGCGGCGGTAAACTGCGTGCCGAGGCCGCGGCACAGAAAGCGCAAATCGACTCCGCCCACGCCAGGGAAATGGCCGCGATTGCCGAGCAGGAAAAAACGCGATGGGAGGAACTGGAAGCAACTTGGAAACGCGACACCGCCGACCTCGCGCAGGCCGCCAACGCGATGAATGCCGCCGCGCAGGTCCCTGCTTGGGACACCGCTGCGGTGCAGGCGTGGACGCCCTCGCCCATCTTTGCGAGTTCCGCGCGCTTTGCCCGGCTCGACCTCGGCAACGACCCGCACACCTCTCCCAAGCGCCTCATCGCCGAGGCCGCGGTGCCCACCACTTTTCCCATCGCGCTCACCTTCCCCGCCCACGGCTCCCTGCTGTTTGAGACAAGCGAGACCGGAGCGTCGACGGTCATCGGCACGATGAACAACCTCATCCTGCGCATCCTCTCCGCGATGCCGCCGGGCAAGGCTGCGTTCACGATCATCGATCCCGTCGGGCTCGGCCAGAGCTTCGCGGGCCTCATGCACCTCGCCGATTACGAGGAGGCGCTCATCAACCGCCGCATCTGGACCCAGCGCGACCAAATCGAGGAGCGACTCTCGGAGCTGAACGAGCACATCGAAAAGGTCATCCAGATGTATCTGCGCAACGAGTACGCGAACATCACGCAGTACAATGAGCAGGCGGGCAGCGTGGCGGAAAAATATCACTTCCTGGTCATCGCGGATTTCCCCGCGGGCTTCACCGACATCAGCGTGAAGCGCCTGCAAAGCATCGTGGCCAGCGGCGCGCGCTGCGGTGTCTACACGTTCATCCACTGGGACCAGCGCCAGCCGATGCCGGATGGATTTTCCGCCGAGGACCTGCGCAAGCACAGCGTGGTCATTCGCGGCGAGCGCGGGGTGTTTACCCTGCCCGGCCAGCACCAGGGCGCGACGCTCGTATTCGACCCGCCGCCCACCGACGATCTCGCGCAGGACCTCGTTCACAAGATCGGCAAGAGCAGCGTGGATTCCAATCGCGTGGAGGTTCCGTTCGAGCAAATTTCGCCCAAGCCCCACGAACTCTGGACAGGCGATACCACCAACGAATTGCGCGTGGCCATCGGCCGCACCGGCGCGACCAAGCAGCAGTACCTCGCCATCGGCAAAGGCACGCGGCAGCACGCACTTTTCGCGGGCAAGACGGGTTCCGGCAAGTCGACGCTCTTCCACGTCATCATCACCAACCTCGCGCTGGGTTGCAGCCCCGAGCAGGTGGAGTTCTACCTCATCGATTTCAAAAAGGGCGTGGAGTTCAAATGCTACGCGACCAAGCAACTGCCGCATGCAAAGGTCATCGCCATCGAGAGCGATCGCGAGTTCGGCCTCAGTGTGCTGCAGCGCGTTGACGAGGAGCTCAAGCGCCGCGGCGACATGTTCCGCAAGCTCGGCGTGCAGGACATCGCGGGCTACAAGCGCGCGGGCGGCACGGAGCCGATCCCGCGCTCGCTGCTGATGATCGACGAGTTCCAGGAGTTCTTCGTGGAGGACGACCAGATCGCGCAGGGCGCCTCGGTACTCTTCGACCGCATCGTGCGCCAGGGCCGCGCATTCGGCATCCACGTGCTGCTCGGCTCGCAGACGCTCGGCGGCGCCTACACGCTCGCGCGCGCCACGCTCGGGCAGATGGTCATCCGCGTGGCCTTGCAGTGCAACGAGGCCGATGCGCACCTCATCATGGATGAGAGCAATTCCGCGCCGCGCCTGCTCTCACGCCCCGGCGAGGGCATCTACAACGACGCCGCCGGCGTGGTCGAGGGCAACAGCCCCTTCCAGGTCGTGTGGCTCTCCGACGAGGAGCGCGATCGCTGCCTCGACCGGGTGCACGAACTCGCACAGGAGCGCGGCATGAAACACGCCGGTCCCATCGTGTTCGAGGGCAACTCGCCCGCCGAGATTCGCGAGAATTTCCTGCTCGCCGCTGCCATTGACTCCACGCCCGCCAAGGCCCCGCAGGCCGCGCGCGCATGGCTGGGTGCACCGAATTCCATCAAGGGTCCGACAGAGGCCGTGTTCCACCGCCAGGGTGGAAACCATCTGCTCGTGGTGGGCCAGCGCGACGAATCAGTCGCCACCATGTTTGGCGTCTCGCTTCTCTCGCTCGCCGCGCAGCATCCGCCGGACAAGGCGAAATTCGTCATCCTACTCGGCACCAATCCCGGCTCGGCCGACTCGGAACTCATCGAGCGCGTTGCTGCCGCCATTCCTCACGAGGTCTCCATCGTGCGCCCGCACGAATCGCCCGAGGCCATGACCGCCCTCAACACCGAGTTGCAAACCCGCAACAGCGGCGATGTCACGGATGCGCCGGCGATCTTCGTGTTCATCCACGGCCTGCACCGCTTCAAGAAATTGAAGAACGAGGACGACTTCGATTTCTCCTCCAGCGACTCCGGCCCCGCGCCCGGTGCCATCGTGAACACCCTGCTCAGCGAAGGCAGCACCCACGGCATCCACCTCATCGTCTCCATCGACACCTACGCCAACGTGGGCCGCTTCCTCAGCCG
>JAYUWZ010001005.1:0-2704 GCA_043753265.1 Verrucomicrobiaceae bacterium | reverse complement strand
GCGATGCCGGTCTCCGGCACCTCGAGCTTGGAGAGCCATACGAGGCCGTTGAGGACCGTTTTTCGGAATTCGTCGTTTGCCCAGTTTTCGTGGAAATGGCCGCCCGTGAAGCCCAGGCCGCGCCCGCCATCCGCGCGCTCGATGGCCCACATCATGGCTTCCTGCCTGCCTTTGTCGTCCTGGATGTGCGGGTAGGGGCCGGCGGGATAGACGTAAGGCCCGTTGCGAACGGCGTCGGACGGCTTTGCCACCAGGATGGGCATGAACTTCTCCGCGCCCTTGTCCATCATCACATCGGCGCTGAGCCCGTCGGCAAAGCGCACGTTGAAGTACCATTCATCCTTGATGCGAAAGGGCTTCACTCCGCGGGTGATGGCGTGTTTCGGGAACTCGACGAAATGGGGCTCCCAGATGGGGTTGCAGGAGAAATTTTCCTCATAGTGCCCGCCGATCCAGCGCTTGAATTGCTCGCCCCCGTTCGATGGGGGGTCGACGGTGACTCCGTAGTGCAGGCAGCCAATACTCACGCCATTCTTTACCCATTGGTCAATTTTAGCCAGCCGTTTGCCCTCCTCCTGCACGGCTTCGTGCTTTTTGCCGCCATCCATGTAAAAAACCACGGCATCGGCCCCTTCGAAGACCGATTCGTCCTGCGGCCAGCCGTTGAGCGAGAACTTTACCTCGAGATTTTTCACCTCCTTGAGGCATCCTGCGAGTAGTTGTACTCCTGCGTTAAATTCATGCATCCCAGGGGGATGGGAGGGTTTCCCTGCGATGAGGATGAGCTTGTGTTTGCCGTCGGGGGTCTTGGCGCTGGCACCAAGTGTGAGGCTTGCAAAGGTGAGAGTGGTGAGGAGAAGTTTCATCTGCCCTTCGATGCGTGCTTGGAAAATCTTATTCAATGTTGTTTGAATCGGGTTTTGGGAGAGTTCCCTAATTTTCCCTGAATTCAGCCGTCTGCCCGTGTGCGCATTTTCCTAAAAGAGCTGCTGATGAGTGGCTGCTCGTAAAAAAAGGGAATCATCCGCTCGCATATTGGCAGTATTACTGCTTTCGCAACTGTGCTTTGAGTGATCCCGCATTCGACCCATGGAAACACCTGTGACATATCGTAATTCTCTGGAAGGCCCCACGGAGGCCACTTACCGGAGTATCGTCGAGCATGCCATCGAGGGTATTTTCCAGACCACGCCGGACGGCGCATATCTACTGGCGAATCCCGCGCTAGCGGATATTTACGGGTATGAATCAGTCAATGAACTGAAGAACGGCGTGCAGCAGATTGCGCGGCAGCTTTACGTGGATCCCAGCCGCCGTGGCGAGTTCATCCGCCAGATGAGCGAACGGGACGCGGTGTGGGGTTTTGAATCGCCCATCTACCGGAAGGACGGGACGATTATCTGGATTTCCGAAAACGTCCGCGTGATTCGCGATGCGGGTGGTGAGGTGCTTTACTATGAAGGCACGGTGGAGGACATCACCGAGCGCAAGCGCGTGGAGGATGAGCTGCGCCGGGCGAAGACGGCTGCCGAGGAGGCGAGCCGCTCCAAGAGCCAGTTTCTCGCGAACATGAGCCACGAGCTGCGCACCCCGCTGAACGCCATCATCGGCTACAGCGAGCTGCTGCGCGACGAGGCGGAGGACATGGGGCAGGAGAGCTTCATCCGCGACCTCACCAAGATCGAGAAAGCGGGCAAGCACCTGCTCGACCTAATCAATGGCGTGCTGGACATCGCGAAGATCGAGGCTGGCAAGATGGAGGTCCACGCGGAGACGGTGGACGTCGCGGCGATGATCAACGACGTGGTGACGACCATCACCCCCGTGGTGGAGAAGAATGGCAACCATCTCGAGATCGTGGCCGGGCCGGGTCTCGGCCAGATCAGCACGGATGTGACCAAGGTGCGGCAGAGCCTCTTCAACCTCCTCGGCAACGCGGGCAAATTCACCAATCAGGGACTGGTGCGCATGGAGGTCTCGAGGGTCACGGAGAAGGGCGGGGACATGATTATCTTCCGCGTGAAGGATTCCGGCGTGGGAATGACCCCCGAGCAATCGCGCAAGATTTTCGATGCCTTCACGCAGGCCGATGCCTCGACGACGCGGAAATTTGGCGGCACTGGGCTGGGGCTCGCGATTACACGGGAATTCAGCCGCATGCTGGGTGGCGACACCCTCGTGGAAAGCCAGTTGGGCATCGGCTCCATCTTCACACTGCGCATCCCGGCGGTCTTCCAGCCGATTGAAGAACCGGCAGCGAGCGAGTCCCTCCCGGCGCACGTGACGCCCTCCGCCACGCTACCCGAGGAGGGCGACAATGGAAAGCCGCTGGTGCTGCTGATTGACGACGATTTCACCGTCCACGAACTCGTGCGGCGATTCCTGCAAAAGGAGGGCTTCCGCGTGGTGACGGCATCGAGCGGGCCGGAGGGCCTGGAGCTTGCGAATTCCCTGCATCCCTCGGTGATCGTGCTCGATGTGATGATGCCGACGATGGATGGCTGGTCCGTGCTGACGCGGCTAAAGAGCACACCGGAAGTCTCGGACATTCCCGTGGTGATGCTCACGATGGTGAACAACAAGGAAATGGGATTTTCGCTGGGGGTGGATGATTACATGCTCAAGCCCATCGAGCGCGGGAGTTTTGTCTCGGTGCTGCGCAGGTTCTGCTCGCCGCAGCCGAGTCCCGCCATCCTCGTGGTGG
>JAYUWZ010001004.1:0-5848 GCA_043753265.1 Verrucomicrobiaceae bacterium | reverse complement strand
ATTCGCATTTCCGCGCAAAATGTGGCACCCTTTCTGCGATATCAACCGGGACACAGCCCACTATCATGGATCCGACCGAGCCCATTCTGACCCGTGCCGAACTTGAGGAACTTTACACAAAGTACCGCGAGATGAAGCACAGCATCAACAACACCTTTGCCGTAATCATGGCCCTCAGTGAGCTCGGACAGCGGACACCGGGACACCTTGAGAAACTTGCCAAGTCAGTGCTGGATCGCAGCCCTGACGTCGTTCAGCAGCTCACCGCATTTGGAGAAACGCTTGGTTCAAAGTTGAAGGGTGAGCAGCCAAGGTCGCGTCCCATGTCGGGCGTGTTTCCTCCTTTTGAAGGGTAGGATTCTCAATCGCCCACCAGCTTTCCAACACTGAGAGCAGGACAAAGAGGAATATCTCCACCCGCTCGGAGTAAAATCCCTAAGCATTTCACCCGTGGTGCGGTATGTTTGCCGATGATTTTTCGTATCGCCATAGCGCTCTCTCTTTTGGGGGCTGCCCCGACTCTTCGAGCCGAACAGCTCACGCCGGAACAGTTGCGCAAATTTGGCCAGGATTTCTGCAACAAGTGCCATGGCAATGAGAAGCAGAAGGGGGATTTCAATTTCGAGAATTACACGGCAAAGCCCGATGTGGGCCGGGACCGCAAGGTGTGGGAAAAGGTGGCCGAACTGCTCGAGTCGCGCGAGATGCCGCCCGAGGACAAGGCCCAGCCGACCGACAAGGAGCGCGCGGCACTGGTAAAGTGGATCGATGACAAGCTCCACGAATCCGTAGGACAGGGCGGACCCGGACGGGTGACACTGCGGCGTCTCAATCGCGACGAATACCGCAATACCATTCGCGAACTGCTCGCAGTGGACTTCAACCCGGATGATTTCCCGGCGGACGAGACGGCATTCGGATTTGATACCATCGCCGACGCGCTCACCCTGCCGCCGCTGCTGATGGAGAAGTATCTCGATGCCGCGGACAAAATCGTGGCCAAGGCCATCGCCGTGGACAAGCAGGGGCCGCCCTCCAAGCTGATCAAGGGTCAGCAATTTCGCGGGCAGTCCGAGTGGGCGAAGCCGATGGAAGATGGCTCAGTCGGCTTTTTCCGCGAGGGCGAGGCGGGGACTGAGGTGGGCATTCCCAGCGATGGCGAATACATTCTGCGGCTGCGCGCTTTTGGCGAGCAGGCCGGGCCCGAGGCGCCCAAGCTCGCGGTGTCCCTCGATGGCCAGCAGGTCGGCGTGATTGAAGTAAAGGCCAGCGGAAAGCCTGCCCCCTACGAACTGAAAACGCAGGCCAAGGGTGGCCAGCGCAAACTCTCCATCGCCTACCTCAACAACTACAACGACCAGACGAATGCGGACCCCAAGATGCGCGGCGACCGCAACGCGTACGTGATGAGCGTGGAGTTGATTGGCCCGACGAATGCGAAACCGAACGTTCCCGAAAGTTTCCGCAAGCTGTTTACGAAGATGCCGCTGCCAGGCGAGGAGGCAAAGGTCGCCCGCGAATTGCTCGGTGCATTTGCCGCTCGCGCGTACCGCAGGCCGGTCACAGCGCAAGAGATTGAGCGGCTCGGAAAAATCGCCGACTCCGCGCTGGCGCAAAAGGCACCCTTTACCGAGGCCGTGGGAGTGGGCGTGCAGGCGGCGCTGTGCTCGCCGTCGTTTCTTTTCCGCTGGGAGCTGGACGCAAAACCGATGAAGGCTGGGGAAGTGCGCAATCTCGGCGATTTCGAGGTTGCCTCGCGCCTCTCGTATTTCCTTTGGAATTCCATGCCCGACAAGGAGCTGCTCGATCTCGCGGAGAAAGGGGAACTGCTCAAGCACGACAACGCGCGCAAGCAGGCAAGCCGCATGGTGAAGGACGGGCGGGCGCAATCATTCATCAAAAATTTCTCCAGCCAGTGGCTGCAAATCCGCACACTCGAGGAGGTGGAGATCGATGAGAAGCGCTTTCCGAAATACGATTACCGCCTGCGCGAATCGATGAAGGAAGAGTCGCGCCTGTTCTTTGACGCCATCGTTCGCGAGGACCGTAGTATCTACGATCTGGTGCAGGCCGATTTTACCTTTGCGAATCAACGCCTCGCTGAGCTCTACGGCCTGCCGGGTGTGCAGGGCGACAAGTTCCAGCGCATCCAGCTCCCCGCTGATTCCCCGCGCGGAGGTGTGCTCGGCCAGGCTGCGGTGATGGTGGCCACCTCCATGCCCACCCGCACCTCGCCAGTCGTCCGTGGCAAGTGGGTGCTGGAGCAGCTCCTGGGCACCCCGCCACCACCGGCCCCGGCCAACGTGCCACCGCTGGAGGCCACGAAGGTGGACAAGGACGCCTCGATGCGCGTGCGCCTGGAACAGCACCGGCAAAACGCGGATTGCGCGGTATGCCACGACAAGATCGATCCCGTGGGTTTCGCGCTCGAAAACTTTGATGCCATTGGTGCCTGGCGCACGCAGGAGGGCAATGTGCCCATCGATGCCAGCGGCGTCCTGCCCGGCGGAAGAAAGGTGAACGGCATCGCGGAACTGAAGGCCTACGTGAAGGGCGAAAAGTTCGCCCGCAACTTTGCGCAGAAACTGATGACCTACGCTCTCGGGCGGGGTCTCCAGCGCACGGACAAGGCAGCCGTGGACGCCGTGGTAGCGCAGATGCATGCAGGCGGGGACAAGATGTCCGTGCTGATTGCGGCGATCGTGACCAGTGAGCCTTTCCTCAAGCGGCAGAGCGAACTGGCTGCGAATTGAGAGGAGGGGAAGTCAAACGGCAGACATGCTCAATCGCGCGCTGTGCATAGTGTGTTCCGCCTAAAGGCGGGACTACATGCGGCGAGGCAGACTGGAGGTCGTGCTACGCTGCGGCGGGCTGCGTGCGCTCACGCATGAGGGCGACGGCTACTTGCTGCGCTGCGAGTGAGACGATGCAGTAGGCTGTGAACCAGTAAAAGCCCGGGCCGTATTCCGTTTCGAAATGGAGGGGCTGGCCTACGCCGACTGAGGAACGCGCGCCGAGATAGGCTGTGTAGATGGCTACCACGAAGACATCGGCCATGCTCCATTTTCCGATCCAGTTGATGAAGCCGAGCAGCCGCTCGCGCACCACCGGGCGTGCGTGAAGCGACCAGAAAAAGAGGAGCACTTTGCCTATGGGCACAAACACGCTGAAGAGGAGCAGCAGCGTGGCCGCGAGATACCCGCCGTTTTCGTAGAGGTAGCGGATTGTGACGATGATGGTTTGCGTTTGCTGGTAGGGGGGGTGCTGTTTGAAATACTCCTGCGCGCCCACCAGTTTGCCGGCGACCAATGCGGCTCCCGCACTGCCGACGAAATCACTGAGTTCCTTGTCGTCGAACTTTGCGAACACCGCTGGATTCAAAAATGTCCGTACCTTGCCCATGTATTCGGGCGGGATGGGTGCCTTGCTGATCTCGTCCTTCACCATTTTCTCAATGCTCGCGACATCGGGCACTGCGCGGATGGTGAGCGCGTTTTGGGTGAGGCCCGGGTAGAGCAGCCCAAGGGTGAGCACGATGAGCGTGACGGCGATCCAGTAGCGGGTCTTGAGGGACATGGATGTTTACGGGTGCACAGGCTGGAACAATTACCAGCTCGGGCGGCGGTGAGAACTACCCTCTCGTGAGGGTTTCGTCGAGGTTCAGGATCGTGCTGGCCACGATGGTCCATGCGGCGAGTTCCACGGCGTCGAGTTTTGGATTTCGCGGCGCCTCGCCTGTGCCGAGCAATTTACCCGCTCCGCCGGGCTGGCTGGCATAGCGGGTCTTTTGCTTTTCAAACAAGCGGGTGAGCGCGGTCACTTCGGTTTCCGATGCCGGGCGCGCGGTGGCGAGGCGGAAGGCGTAGCGCACTTTCTCTGCAGGGGTCGCGCCGCCCTGAGTGAGCATTTTCTCCGCGAGGATGCGCGAGGCCTCCACGTAGGTGGGGTCGTTGAGCGTCAGCAGCGCCTGCAGCGGCGTATTTGTGCGCTCGCGCTGGGCAGTGCAAATTTCCCGATCCGGTGCATCGAAGGTCTGCATCTGCGGCGGCGGGCAGGTGCGCTTGATGAAGGTGTACATCGAGCGGCGGTAGAGATCCTCGCCGTGGCTCTGCACGAAAATCTGCGCGCTCCAGTTTTTCGAGTCGCCACGGGAGGACAGCTCCTCCCAGATCCCCGCGGGCTGATACGGATAGACGCTCGCACCGCCGATGCGCGGATTGAGCAGGCCGCTGACTGCGAGGGCTGTGTCGCGAATCTCCTCGGCGCTCAGGCGGAAGCGCGGGCCGCGCGCAAGCAGGCGGTTCTCGGGGTCGCGCTGGCGCAGCTCGGGAGTTAATTTTGCCGATTGCCGGTAGGCGTTGCTGGTCACGAGCAGGCGCATGAATTTCTTCACGTCCCAGCCGGAGTCCATGAACTCGACGGAGAGCCAGTCGAGCAACTCTGGGTGGCTGGGCCATTCGCCTTGCAGGCCAAAGTCGTTCACCGTCTTTACGATTCCAGTGCCGAAAATATTCCTCCACAGCCGGTTCACGGTCACGCGGGAGAGAAGCGGATGCTTGCGCTCCGTGAGCCATGTGGCGAGTGCGCGGCGGTCCTTGGGTGCATCGGCGGGGAGACCACCCAGCGCGGCGGGGACGCCGGGATCCACGCGCTCGCCGAGTGTGGCGTAGTCGCCGCGCAAGCGGATGTGCGTGTCGCGAGGCTTGGCCATCTGCTCCATCACCATCACGGTCGTCACGGATTGCTCGGCCCCGGCTACAGCCTTGGTGGCCTTGTCCAGTTTTGCGGTAAGGTCCTTCAACTCCGGCGCGGGATTTTTCAGGAAGTAATCCGCCACCACGGCTTTTTGCGCTGCGCTTCGCTTTTCGGCTGGGATTGCGAGCGCCTCTGTCACTGCCACGGGCACGCTTTGCGTGGGCATCACATTTGCATCCGAGGTCACCGACAGCCGCACGCGACCAATCGCATGCGCGGCAAAGCCACTGTGGAAGCCGAGCTTCACCCGCACGTCGCCCGCTGGTAACGGCTGCGCAAATACAAACCACGCCACACGATTCTCGTGCTTCTCGTTGCCATCCACCGCCCAGCCACTTTTCGCGTCGCCATCGATGGTGTTCGCGATGGAAAAGGTCTTCTGCTCATAGTCCGCGGCGGCGCGGGCGATTTTGAAGGGCGTGCCGTCCTTCGTGGCTTCCACACGTAGATCGGTGAGCACAAAATTGCCGTTGGAAGCGCGGCCGGGGCCCTTGCCCACCAGTGAGTCGTCGATAAGCGCCTCCACCTGCAAGCCTGTCACGCCGGGCTTTGGCAGGGGGAGCGTGAAAACGTAATCGTCCGCCGCGGCATTTGCACCTGTAGCCAGATAGCTCCCCTCCCCCTTTGCGACCAGTTGTGCCCCGGCGAGGGACTTTGCCTCGACTGGCGTGGCCACACTCCACGTGGCGGGCCTGGCACCAGCAAACGTCTTCTCCCATGCGGCCTGTTTCGGTGCGAGTGCCTGGCGTGCTGCCGCCAAATCCTGCCCGGCAGCCGCCGCAGCTTTCTTGAGTTCCGCGATACGCTGCTCCTGCTCGGCAGTGGGCATGCGCATCACCGGTGCGGCGTTGCCCTTGTTTCCATCGAGCCCACGCTCGGGCACCGCATTGAAATACGCGTAGAGTTGGTAAAACTCCTTGGTGCTCACCGGGTCGAATTTGTGATCGTGGCACTGCGCGCAACTCACCGTGAGCCCCATGAACACAGTGCCCACGGTGCTCACGCGGTCCACCATGTAGGCATTGAGGTATTCCTCAGCAATCGCGCCGCCCTCGAAGTTGATCATGTTATTCCGCACGAACCCCGTTGCAAG
>JAYUWZ010001003.1:0-2706 GCA_043753265.1 Verrucomicrobiaceae bacterium | reverse complement strand
TCGACGCTGACGCTATCGAAGGGCAGGCCGGTGCCAGCGGCGATGCGCAGGCCTGCTTTGATTTCCTCCCACAGGCGGAGGACGTCCCATCGGAGGGTATCCCCCACGCGCACGGGGCCATTGGGGAAACGGTGGAGCTCGCGGAGGGAGAGGATGCCATCGCCAAAGGTGCCGAGCATGACGCGGCCGCTTTCAGCGCCGAGGTCGATACCGAGGTAGTGGCCGATGCTCATTGGGCTACTTGTTGGTGGATTGAACAGCTGCTGCGAGAATGGGAGAGTGAAAGAGATAGGCGCTTCGCGCTATGAGGTGGCCGATTGAGGACATCGGCATTGCTGCTCGCTTCCGCTCGCACCCTTCGGGCTGCTTTCAGCAGGCTTTCTCGTTCCACTCGAATCCCAGTGGCCGCGCTCACTCTCGAACACGCGCCTTTGCCTCCAGCCACGGTCCGGCAGCCCTCCGGGCTGACAAGTCTTTGTTCAACTTGTTCACACGCAGAATGAATTGAATTAAACTTGGGCAGACATTCTTCTTCACCTTCTACGTGCGAATAACTTTTGGGATCGCTGCTCCACATTGTGGGGCTCGGTGTTCCCCAGATTTTGGCGCGTGTGAGCAACTGACCCACAACCACGGACGCAACGCCAAGAACCCAAAGTTGTTGGAGGTTACTCGCAGCCATCGGCACCATTCGTGGGTTTATTCACAGGTTGTTCGTTGGTGCCGTCCCATCCCTGTTTATCGAGCGCGTCCTTGGCGGCGGCGGTCTCGGCGTCCTTTTTACTGCGGCCTTCTCCCTGGCCGAGATCGAGGCCGTTCCAATGGACGGAGGCGACGAAGCGCTTGGAGTGCTCGGGGCCCTCGGCGTTGACGATGTTGTAATTGGGGCTGACAGGCGAGATGGCCTGGAGGATTTCCTGGAGGCGGCCCTTGGGGTTGGCGTCGGGCGGGTCGATGTCGAGCTTCTCCAGGTCCTCGCGTGCCTCGGTGAGCACGATGCGTCGGGCGGTGACGAAATCGGAATCGAGGTAGATGGCACCGATGAGGGCCTCGTAGGCGTCGGCGAGTGCGGAGCTGCGGGAGCGTCCGCCGGAGGCCTCCTCGCCACGGCCCATCATGAGATGGATGCCGAGGTCGAGGCGCTCGGCGTGGACCTTGAGGCCATCGCGGGAGACGAGGCGGGAGCGGAGTTTCGTAAGCTGGCCTTCGCTAAAACGGGGAAAATGGTCGAAGAGCCACTCGGTGAAGATGAGCTGCAGGACGGCGTCGCCGAGGAACTCGAGGCGCTGGTTGTCGAAGTGGTGGCGCTGGGTCTCGTGGCCGAGGGACGGGTGGGTGAGCGCCTCCGCCAGAAGGAGGGGGTTTCGGAATTTGTATTTCAGGCGCTGTTCTAGCGGATTCATCAACTCTTGTCGGGATATAACCCCGGAGGGGCTGAGGCGAAGGAATTTTTCAGTGGAGGGGAGGTGGGGGGCGCATTTTAACGTCCAACGTCCAACGCTCAACGCTCAACGCTTAACGCCCAATGGAAAGCGCAGGTCGGAGCGGGGTGAGGCTTGTGGTGTTGTTGTGTGAAGAGGCCTGAGAGAGGAACTACGAAGCGAAGAACGCAAAGCATACATGGTTATGGAGTTTGGGAGCTTGTGTCGATGGGTGGAGCAGGGGTCTTCGTTTACGCGATAGCCCTTTTCGTTTTAAAATTGCTGCGGCTGGTGCTTCGCACACAGACCGCGCTCCCTACGCGTCTTCGCCGGTCACTTGCGCAATTGGGCGTTGGATGTTTAAAAGAAAATGGTGCTGGGTCTAAGATCGTGAAACGTGACAAATTGGCAGGTCTGGTCTTTGTTCTCCGCCCTATGTCGCGCCCAACACAACGAATGCTCACGATCCTACTCGCCGTTATCGGTGCTGGAGCGGTCGCCCAGGACGACGTTCGGGTGGGCGAACAGAAGAAGCTGCCGTCTTTTAAACTGACGATGCCCAGCACGGTGGAGGTGGCGGTGGAGAAGGGGCCGAAGATTGCGGAGAATGCGCCGGTGCTGAAGCAGAAGAGTTTTTTCGGCCCCGGCTCGGTGACCAAGGTGGTGACTCTGAGCGAGGCCGTGCAATCGGCGCTGCGCAACAATCTCGATGCGAAGGTGGAGGAGGTGGGGGTGCTGCTGGAGGAGGCGCGGCTGCGCAATGCGTACGGGGAATTCGACCCGGTGTTCAGCTTCAGCTTTTCGAGGTCGGGCTCGGAAACGCCGGACTCGCGGAATAATGTGAGCTCGGCGGATGCTGTGGCGCAGCTCGCGCAGATTCAGGCGCAGATCGATGCGATCAATGCGAACACGACTGCGAACCAGGAGTTCACCAACGCCGTGCTACAGGCGCTGGGCCGGCCCCCGCAGGTTTTTGACACGCAGCCGCTGACGACCAATCTGACGAGTGAGGGGACCATCATTTTTGATCAGGATGTGGATCGCGGGGAGATGTCCCTGCAGGCGCGCAGTCCCATCGGCACGGTGATCCGCGCGAGCGCCCGGAGCGCCCGGCTGCGGAATACCTTTGAGGGAGACACGCGGGTGATCACGCCGACGTATACGGTGACCAGCGGCTTTGAGGCGCGGCAGCCGTTGCTGAAGGATTTCGGGTTCGACGCGAATCTGGCGGATGTGCGGATCTCGCGCAAAAACAAGCAGGCGCAGGTGCTGACGTGGCGTTTCA
>JAYUWZ010001002.1:0-2708 GCA_043753265.1 Verrucomicrobiaceae bacterium | reverse complement strand
GGAAGCGAAAAGAACCTCTCCACTCTCCGCCGAAACGTCAAATAGAGGAATGCGAGTGTCGCTATAACCACAATGCCCACGAGCCCAAAAATAAGCGGGCCCATGTGCCTGAATTCGTCCCAATCCGTAAAGAATCTGAGAGGCGCCCACATGGGCGGAATGGGAGGTGGAATTTCATCCATGGAAATAGTTGTCGCTACTCCACTACCACCCGCTTCCAGCGGTTCCGCATCGCCGGCAGCAACCCGCTCACCGCACGCTCCGCAAACGCCTTCGTCCGGTAGTTCCCACTAATCTCCAGGCGCGGCAGCGAGCACAGCGATCGCGCGTGTACCTGGAAAAGATTCGCAAACCGCGTCGTCACCGCCGTGAGAAATCCACACTCGCGCGCCATGCGAAATTCCCGTTTCCCCACCGCATTCCGCCCGCCAAAGGGATACGCCAGATGCTTCACCTCGTGCTTGGTGATGCCCTCCAGCCACTTCTTGCTTGAGGCAAATTCCACCCGCAGCGCCGAGTCGCTCAGGATGTTCGACGTGAGGTGATTCAGCGTATGCGCGCCCAGCGTCACCAGCGGATCGCGCCCGAGTTCCCGCAATCCCGCGACATCCAGCACCAGCGCCTTCGTGGCCGACAGCGGATCCACCCCGCACGGATCGCAGATCGCCTTGAGCAGCGCGTGTTGTTCATCGAGCTGGCAGCCTCGCAGCCACGAGGCCAGCACCCCGAAAGCCTTCTCCCGCTGCGCCGCATCGCGGAGCGGCAGCCGCTCCTCGCGCCCCTCGTGGCGCACGTGCAGTTCCTCGCGGCCATGCAGCACCTCCTCCAGCGTGAACCACCACACGCTGCCTGTATGCTCCGTGAACGAGCGTGCCGCATTCACCGTGAATGGCACGCCGTGGCTGCGAAATTTCGGCAGCGCATGCACCAGATTATCCCGATACGCATCATCCAGCGTGATGGCCACGAAGTTCTCCCGGTCCGCGCGCAGGCGTAGCGGCACATCATCCATCGTGACAAAATCGTATCCGCGCCGACGCAACAAATCGAGCAGGCCGTCCAGGTCCTCGGGCGTGATTTCCAGTGCGCGATTCACCTTCAGCCGGCTCCTCTCCGCCTCTGGCACCACCCGGTGCAGCGCGATGATGCAGCCGATGCCGCCGAAAAACGGCCGTGCCAGCCGGGTCCCGAGGAATTGGAGGATCGATTTCATCATGCGTGGCGCTCTTTACCAAACACTTCGCCCATCACACACTCATTTTCCTATTGGGCCTTGCGCCCGGAGTCGCTAGCACTCCGCGCCTCCATGCCGGATCGTTTTCAAAATTGTGCCGCTGCCGTGTTGTGCGCCGAGTCGTACAACGCCCTCGCCGTCACCCGCTCACTCGGGCGGCGGGGCATCCCTGTCGTCGCGCTCGGGCAGGAGAAGGACAGCATTACCTTCCATTCCCGCTACGCCACGGAGCAAGTCGTCTACCCCGATCCCGTCTCAGACGAGCCCGGTTTCCTCCGCGCCGTCATCGCCGTGGGCGAGCGCCAGCGCGCGGCAGGCATTCGCACGGTCGTCTTCCCCACGAGCGACCGCATTGTGAAGTGCTTCTCGGACCACCGCGAGCAGCTCGGATCGCTCTTCGAGATATATATGCCCTCCCGCGAAGCCGTGGAGGCCTCGCTCGACAAGCTCGCGCAATATCGCGTCGCCGAGCGCATCGGCGTGCCCTACCCGCGCACGTATTCGAATGGCGACCACGCCCGTCTCGTCGCCGACCTCGCAAGTGGCCGCGCCGTCACCCCGCTCTTCCTGAAAGCCCGTGTGCCCCTCGCAGACCACTCGCTCGCGCGCTTCCGCCGTATGAAGCTCGAAACCGCGGAGGACGCCATCCGCCAGTTCGCCGAGGCCGAGTCCCTCCACGTGCCCTTCGTCGTGCAGGAGATCATCCCCGGCGGCGACGACCAGCTCTACACCCTCGGCTCCACCATGAACGCCCGTGGCGAGATGGTCTCCGCATTCACCGGCCGCAAGCTCCGGCAAATGCCCCCCGGATTTGGCATCTGCCGCGTCGGCGAGAGTCTGCCCGTGCCCATTATGGCCGAGCTCGGCCGCCGCCTCCTCGCGGAAATCGGCTTCCATGGCATCTCGCAGGTCGAGTTCAAGTTCGACGCCCGCGACCAAAAGTACAAGCTCATGGAGGTAAACCCGCGCTCCTGGTCGTGGATCGGCCTGCCCATCGAGCTCGGCGCGGATCTCCCGTGGGCCATGTTTCGCGAGGCCCTGGGCGAATCCCTCCCGCCGCAAGACGGCCTGCCACCCCAGCGCTGGCTCTGGATCTCCCTCACGCACGACCTCGAGCGCTCGCTCCAGCACCGCGACGGCTTCCCGCTCGCCCACTTACAGGCCGGTTACGAGCGCGTGGTCGAGGCCTTCTACGCGGGCGACGACCCAGCCCCCGGCGTCGCGCATTTTACACGGACGGCACGCGAATGGAGTGGAAGAGTGCTGGGAAAGTTTGCAAAACTCGGTGCGCAACCCAAACCCCGCTGACATGTCCCTAAGCCATCCACTCAAACTTCCACGCCGCACGAAAAAGCCCCGCGGCCACGGCCTCACTGCCATTACCGACCTCGGCCTCACCGTCGCCGGCCTGCGCGAGATTCTCGTTGAATACAGCGACTACCTCGATATCGCAAAGTTCGGCATCGGCTCCGCC
>JAYUWZ010001001.1:0-5862 GCA_043753265.1 Verrucomicrobiaceae bacterium | reverse complement strand
ACCAACAAAGTGAAGGCGCGACAGCGGCACATTGCCAACCGGCACCTCGATACGCACGGGGTAGGCACCTTTGGCATACCCTGTTCCTCCCTTAAGTGCTAGGTAATCCTTGCCACGCGGTGTCCGGCCCGGCTCGAGAACGGTAAACTGCACACCAGCCACTTCTATGAACCCGCGTAGTTGCGGCTGCACAGCACCACGCATGTCGTTCTGATCTCCAAAAAGTCCCCTTCTTGAGTCGCCCGTCGCCACACCGGCGATATCCAATTGCAGATAACGCGGACTGGGGGAGCCTGTGGCCGTCCGCACAGTGACCGGGGACGTATAAATGGGCGAGGGATTCAGAACCGGGTCAAAGGAGTCCCATTCAGGAGAGGGGTTCCCGACTTGTTCGAGCTTCCATTGCTGGTTGTCCGCGCCGCTGTATTCGCGCTGGCCGATGTTATTTCCGCCCCCGGGCCGATCACCCAGCATGGTGAGGGCTTTTCCAGCGGTGGAGAAAATGGCGAAATAGCCTGGCTGCACTTCGCGGAAGTTCCATTGCTGCGCTTTGCCTGAATTGGGGGTCCACTGGCTTACCGCGGCATTATTGTCGGCGCTTCCGCCGCGCACATCGAGGCAGCGCATGCTGTGATAGGCAAAGAGCCGGCTTGTGCCATCGGCGGCGTTCTTTACGAGCCAGCGCTGGTGGTTGCTGCCAGAGCGGTTCCAGAGCCCAATCTCGCCACCAGAGGCAAGATTGGTGTTCGCACAATCAATGGCCTGCCCACTCTTGCGATTCGTGATCACATACACCCCCGCCTTCACGACCCCATTTACCACGGAGGTGGATTTTGGCGCACTCGCTGCTGGTGCTGTAGCGACTTTTCCGGTCGTGGAGACATCTGGGGCTGGCTCAGAGGGCTGTGAAGGGCTCCGGAACAAGAAGTAGCCCACGACACAACCCACCACCAGGACGCCCAAGGTCGCAATCGTCACAAACATGCCCGTCTTGCCCGTCTGCTCCGAGTCCACCACGACTCGGGCTTTTGCGACTGGCTTGGTCCCAATCTCGTTCCGTGCAAACACTAGGCTTTCCAGAAGTTCGGAGTAGCTCTGGAATCGCTCCGATGCGTCGCGCTCAAGCATCTTCTTGATCACGAACGCAGTCGAATTGCTCACATTCGGCGCATAAGTCAGCACGCTCGGAGCAGGGACGCTCAAGCGCTTCAACGCCACCTGTGCGCTATTTGCCGCCTCAAAAGGAGGACGCCCCGTAATCGCATGAAACAACGTGGCACCCAGCGCATAGATGTCGGCGCGAAAGTCTTCCACCTCCCCCTGCAAGCGTTCCGGCGGCATATAGTAGGGAGTGCCCCAGACTTCGCCGTTTTTCACCCCGCTCTGCTCAAAGAGTGCCAGGCCGAAGTCCACGACCTTGGCGGTCTTCGGGTCTGCAAAAAGAATATTCCCCGGCTTGATGTCCCTATGCACCAGACCCACCTGCTGGGCGGCTTGGAGACCGGAAGCGATCTGGACAGCAATATCCAGCACCTGAGCCTCAGGCAGACGGCCCTTTTTTTCCATGAGATCGTCCAGCGAGCCGCCGGCAACGAGTTCCATTGCCATGAAGAAGCGGCCATTCGCGTTGCCGACTGAAAAGACACGCACCACGTTGGGGTGGTTGATACTCGCCGTCACCCCTGCCTCGGACATCATCTGCTGCAGCACCTCTTCATTGGCAGCCTTGTCCTCGCGGACGACCTTCAAGGCAATGTGCCGGCCCAGATGAGGATCGAATGCCTTGTAAACCATTCCTGTTCCGCCCTTTCCCGAAATGGCCTCCAGGGCAAACCGGTCGATGCAGCCCTTTACGATGATACGCCCCTCACAGACCGGACAGGCGATTTCCTGTAGCGGCTCGTAGCGGCTCAAGTCGACACGGGTGGCACAGCCGGGACATTCCTGAATAGTGGAGTCTAGGGCTTCAGCCCCCGGGGTAAAAATTCGGGACGTTTGGGTGGAGACGGGCATTCGCGATGAAACAGCAAGCCGCGTGCACAATTTTCACAAAATTAACACAAAAACCATTCACCCCATAAAACAAACCATGCCGTGCAACCTCTTTCCGAACAAACGTTTACGTAAATTCTCAAAATTGACGCAATCGCGAGGCTGGTAAGCGTTTCCTCATGTGTCCAGCCGGTAACCCAAACCATGCACCGTCAGAAGGTGTACCGGCTCACCGGGTTCATCCTCGATTTTCTGGCGCAGCTTCACGATCAATTGGTCGAGCGTCCGCGTGGTCCCGTAATACTCGATTCCCCAGACTTCATTGAGGATTTGGTCGCGAGAAACGGCGTTTCCACGTTCGCGATAAAGCATCGCCAGCACCTTGAGTTCGCGGGGCGTCATCTCGAACTTGTCCTTCCCCCGCACCCCCCGGAGCGCCTTGGTATCCACCTTCACCTTGCCGAATTTGATCTCATCCGGCAATTCCGCCTCGGGAGTGGTCGCCACAAAATCGGCCCGGCGCAGCAATGCCTGGACCCGGGCCAGTAATTCCCGCAGGGAAAATGGCTTGGTCACATAATCATCCGCCCCGAGTTCCAAGCCCACCACCTTGTCGATCTCCTGTCCCTTGGCACTCAGCATGAGGATGGGCACCCGGCTTTTCGTCGCACGAATCTCACGGCACAGATCGTAGCCGCTCTTGCCTGGAAGCATGATGTCGAGCACGACCAGATCCGGTTTGCGCTGTTTGAAAAGCGGAAGCGCCTCGGTCCCGGAACAGCAATCCGTCACGTCGTAACTTTCCGCACGCAAGGCGTCGCAAAGGCCCAGCCGGATATGGGCGTCATCTTCCACGATCATTACGTGCTTTTTCATCAATCTCGGTTCTACACGGGTGGTTCTTCGGAATCACTCGTAAAAGTGGGGGGCTTTCCGCGCTCGGCGGAATCCTTGCCACGATCCCCCGCGATGAGCGGTATACGCAGGGTAAAGCGGCTTCCCCCACCCTCGCGGCGTGCAAATTCAATTTTCCCGCCATGCTCCTCCGCGAGCCGCTGGGCCAGCGTGAGGCCGAGGCCGCTGCCCTGGATACCGCTGCTCAGGCTGTCGTGGGCGCGGTAAAAGCTCTCGAATATCTTGCGCTCCTCCCCATCGGGCACGCCCATGCCGCGATCGAGCACGCTCACATTGAGCCAGCCGCGCTCGCACCATGTATGCAATTCCACATCCTTGCGCTCCTGGCTGTATTTCTCGGCATTGGAGAGCAGGTTCACGAGCACTTGGGAAAGCGCGTCCTCATCGCCCATCACGGGATATGGCGGGTCGGCAGACTGCCAGCGCGTGGTGAAGCCCGCATCTCGCAAGTGCATCTCGTGTCCCTCCCACACGCGGCCTATGACGTCGTGCAAATCGAGCGCGCGCTTGTCGAAACGTTTCTGCTTGCGCTCCAGCTTTGCAAAATCCAGCACGTTATTGATCAGGCGGGTGAGCCGCTCAGCCTCGACCGTGATGATGCGAAGATACTGCCCCTGCTTTTCCACTGGTGGTGGGCGGTCGTGCATGAGCTCCGCAAACATGCGAATACTGGTGAGCGGCGTCTTCAACTCGTGTGACACATTGGAAACGAAGTCCGTCTTTTGCTGGGCCAGTGCAAGCTGCCTGCGGATGTCCGCAACAACGAGCCATGCGCCGATCAGAATCAATGCAAGGGCCGCGGCCACTGTGAAACTCAGTGTGCGGCGCACGCCCCGAGCACCCTCGGCAATGGAGCCGGGGGTGGCGAGATAGAGGGCTGCTTCCCAATGTGGAAGTGCCTCACCGATTTCGCTGGCGACGAATGGGCGCTTCCAATCCCGGGGGGTGGCATTGCTGGGATACACGGCTACGGGCCGGGCTTTGTCATCCAGCAGCGCCAGCACATAGGGCGGATTTTCCCCATTCGAGGAGGAGTTCAGCTGCTTGAGCACGTCGGGCCAGAGCTCCTTCAAATTCCCCGCCTCCACAAGGCAGCCAAATACCATGTCCGAAGCCTCGGGGGGGCGCATCCAGAAGATGAGATCGAGATTGTCCTGCACAAACCGCGAGACCATGCCCTCGTAGGAAAGCGCGGTGAGCATCTGGAACTCCGCCGTTGTGGGGATTAGCGACGACACCGCCTGGCTGGGCGCGCGCAGCAATTGCTGGGGTGCCACATTGCGTTGCATGTTGGAATTGAGGTCAATCTGTTGCTGTGCCGATTCCTGCAGCATCGACTCCTGCTGCTGTTGCAGGCGCACCTGCTCACCTGTTTCGCCCCCTGCGACCCCCGCATAGGCTTGCGCATTATCCACGGAATCCTTTGGAGCCGGATTCGCAGCCTGGGCTTTGGGTGCCTCCATCCTCGGCTTTGAGTAACGCTGATACCCTCCCAGTTCCCCAGCCCTTGCATCGTCGGATGCACGGCGAGAAGTATTCGACGCGGTGGCCAATCTCCCTCGATCCGCTTCCGGTTTCTTATCCAACTCCAGGACAAGCCCCCCTTGCGGAAGGGCTTGCTTGAAGCCTGCGACAGGGGTTGTTCCAGCCCCGGTTGCGCTCGAATTTTTGCGCAGTTCGGTGGAATCGGCTTTTTCTTTGATATCAAAGACTTTGCCCAGGGCAATGCCCTCGGCTTCCACGGGGTTATTACCCTTGGCTGCATCCTCCAGCTTGCCGGAAACGCCCACGGTGGAATCTTTTTTACCTTCGCCGCCTCCGGCTCCGCCCGAAATGGAATCCTGCATTTCAGCTTTCGATTTTTCACGAAGGAGCGGCAGGGGGGCCGCCACGGAATCGAGCACTTGTGTCGCGTCTGCTAGAGCCCCCTTTGCGAAAGTAGTGGGAGCCGGAGACGCTGGCTTGGCGGGTTGGGCGGGAGCGAGAACGACGGGGGCCGCAGGCTCAGAAGCTGCCGGCACCATTCCCCTACGGTCTTCATTGGCAAGCACACTTGCCCGAGGGTCTGGCTTGCCATCTGGCTCAGGCGAAGGAGCGGCCACCGGATCCGCAGTGGCCGTTGGGGCCGTTGCAGCGGGCATCGGTGCTGGCATCGGCGCGGGCATCGCGATCGGTGCCGGAGGGTGGATTGCTGGCGACTTTGCCGCAGGCTTCTCTTTCAATCCTTTATTGGCAGGAGCTGAGCCGCCCCCACTAGAGCCTTGCAGATTCAGCGAGAGTGCCGGATCAGGCCGTGGATCAGCATTCGAGGTTTGTGGGGAGGCATTCCGGTAAAATTGCTCATTATAGCGATGAGCCGATGGATTCATGGCCAGGAACATGTCGGAAGCACCCTGTTTCCCAGCGAGCACCGGAGAACCCAGCCCACTCCAGTTCATACGCGAATCGTTCCATGACTCGGTTTCACCCGCTCCAATCATGGGAATTCGCTTTTCGACGGGTGCAGCCCACCACGAAAACGGCTCAGGAGTACGGGCAAGCATGCGGTATCCGGGCACCACATTCAGTCCATCCACATGTGTTTCATCCACGTAGTACTGAAAGGGTTCCATGGAGCCGGGATAGTGGTATTCTGAAAAACGAGTCTCGCTCCGCTTGAGCGTATCCACCTCGACATCTCGAATGGAGCCGAAGGACAAGGCTTCGGGCTTTAATTTCGAGATGACCTCTTTCGTGGACTGCTTTACTTCCCGCTCCACCACGCGCCCGACGGTTTGACCGGAAAGGGATTCCGCTTCCGGACTCATCGCTGTGCGTGACCTTCCCAGGGAGGACTCTGCAAGAGACTCTGGGCCTGCGGCGGCGCCAGAAGGATCGCTGACGTCCACACCACCAACACGCGAGTCGGATAACTTCTTGGACAATTCCGCGGCAGTCAGTTTGGACATGGCGGAC
>JAYUWZ010001000.1:0-2713 GCA_043753265.1 Verrucomicrobiaceae bacterium | reverse complement strand
GAAACTTGTCGGCGGTCTTTTTGAGGGTATCGGAAAGCACCTCGGAAATCTCCTTGGTCTTCGGGGGTGTCGGCGGCTCGGACTCGATGGACGTCCGGTAAACCGCGATGCCCAGACCGAGAAACCCGGCAACGAGGCCAATCAGTGCAAAGCGAAAACCGTGGCGCAGCCTGGAGCGCGGGGGTGTAGTGGTGGTTTCAGTAATCGGCATATGAGCTCCCCACTATTTAGCCCCCTTCTCGACAACGCCAAGCAACTCGCTTCGGGCCGTCGCGATATCAATCTTCGGAGCCCTTCCATCCACCCCCCACTTGCTTGCAAATTTCCTACTCTCTCCCCGATCCGCTACCCAATCAACGATTTGCCCACCGGTTGCAAATATATAGCTCGGAGGCCCCGACCGTAGTTCAAGGATTCCTCGTCCTTCGATATGCCGCTTCACCTCAAAGTAAGTGACATTCTCAATATTCAATCTCCTGACCGAAATGATTTCATCCTCTTTCGGAAAGGTTTTGATATTCGCATACAAAGGCGGGCGGCACTTGTCCCCATCGATCAGCAGAGCAAGGAAGTGAATCAATATAAGCACCGTCAGAACCAGCAACGCGATGATGGTTGAAGTGATGGCTTTGGATGAAAGTTTCACGGATGGAGCTTTTGTGCGCTATTTAATTAACCCCTCCTAATCACTGTCATCTTGAGAACCATAACACGGGGCGTGATTGTTTGGTGGAGATGAACCGGCACGTTCGATCTCGCGGCGAGCATCCGAATTCACCGTGGCGCGAAGCGCCTTTTAAAAACGCGTCATCCCGACCGAGGAACGAGTGGAGGGACCTCACTTCGTCGCGGTGTGCGCGCGGGTTGAATAACTGTCCAAATTGGCGAAAAGCACCATTCCCCTTAACGCTCATTTCCAACACCTTACACAAGTGTTCATTAGCAGGGAGCTTCAAGCGACTGAAAGATCCCGTGAAATTCAAAAGCATGTCCGCGAGCTTGGCGAAACTACTCGCGCAAAAGGCCACGCAGAGCAACGCGATGGCTAGGATCCTACGCATGGCAAACGGTAACCAAGACTCACCAGCAGCGGAATCGAGGTTAGGGTGAGAATCAAAAAGAGCTCACAAATCACAGCACCCTCGATCGCGTTGAAGAAACCAGTTCTAAGAAAGAGAGTATACAAGGCGGATGCTCCCACAAAAGCGAGCAGTGCCCATGCTCCGAGTGCAGCGAACGAGGCTCCTATCAGGCAGGTCACGCTGAAGACTGCAATCGCCACGGCGATAGCGGTGTGACGCTGGGCCTTTGCGATAGCCTCGTGATGCTTCTCGTTAATCAGCATCCGGTGAACGCGACCTTCGCCATCGGTCAGATAGAGGAGGCCGTCAGGTTCCTTGCCCAGGTAAGCGCTCGCTGCCTGTTCGAGTTCCTCGAGCGTGTGCGCAGTCACCACAGGCACGGCACCCCCTGTCCTGAAAGTGCCCAGGATGCCGGCAGCCTCATCCCGTCCCTCGAAGGAAAAATCCGTCCCATTGCCCCGGCTTTGGTATGCAGCAAAAGTCATGGCACCTCTCCCTCCCGAGCGGCTGTTCTTCTCATTAATGCTGGCATTTCCATTTTCAAATGATCGACCTCAATTCTCAGGGGATGTTTTACGGGAAATGACTTTGCCAGACTTGTCGTAGATGCGTGTTTTGGTGTGCATTTTGCGACCGCCCTCGCTGTGTTCCAAAAGCCGCGCCTCGGTGGGTGTGAAGACGAATGTGAAAGTATTCCAAAACACTCCATTTCCTTTCCATGTCTTGTGAATGCTGAGGGAAAAAGGCCGTTCCATGGTGGAGTCAAAGTGGGAGTCCAGCCATCGAGTCTCGTCATCCATCGACACAAAAAACGGGCGAATGGCTATTCCGTTGGGCCCAATGTCCTGGTAGCCAAATAGCGCGCCAATCACCTGCATTCTCGCATGGTCGGGCGCCTCGTTGCGCTTGCGGTAAAGAATCCGGTAAATCGCCTTCCCGCGATGCCTGCCCACCCGCTCAGTCTCTACAGAGGTATCCTCCGGGAGAGGATCCCAAACCAGACCAGTCGGTTTGCCGTCGGGGTCATGTTCGATTCGAGGAATGGTCGTTCCGAGACCGGTCGCTATCGGGATAAGCTCTTTCGTGGAAAAGGACCAGCCGGACTCCGCATCGAGGCATTTGAATGCCGGGTCGCTCGCCAGCAACTGGGCATGCAATGCGAATAGGGAAACGAAGATTAAAAGGGTCGCGCGCATAATGGGTCTTTTGCACCTGAACGCTGCTCAATGGCCTATTCTTTCACCAATTCGGCAAAAGTCGAACATGCCTTATATTCCTTCAGCGAAGGGCCAAAGGCCCGGTTTTATCCCCGTCAGGGCACCCCCAGGTTCTTACAAAAAAGCGAAGCTCAGGACGGCTTCATCGCTTAATAGGTTCGGTGTTTCGGGTGGCTTGACGGGTAGTCTCGGTGGAAGCATTATTTAGGGGTGAAACTTGCGCCCAAAAAGAAGGGAAAGACTGCCATGGTGGGTAGTGTTGGGAAGGCTTCTTTGCCTGCGAAGAGCGAGACGGGTGCGTTGTTGCCGCGCCTGTGGATGACCCGGGCGCTGGCCGAGAAGGTGGCTGTAGGGGATCGTAAGGGAGCGAGGTTTAATGGGGTGGCTTTTTTGCAGTCGCTGAAAAAGTGAGAC
>JAYUWZ010000999.1:0-2716 GCA_043753265.1 Verrucomicrobiaceae bacterium | reverse complement strand
GACCGAGTTCCTTGTAGGTGGGGCAGGCTGCGAGGCAGAATCCACAATGGACGCACGATTGCACGGCCCCGGCCATGGCAGGGCCGTGAGGACCAAGGGAGGACGCATCGATCCGGTGGAGCATATGGGGATATCGAACAGGTTCGTGGATTCCTTCAACCCTGAACGTTGCGCTTGCTCACGCAGCAGGTGGCACGCTGCCATGGGGCGGCTGGCTGGGCCGGAAGATGAGCAGGAGATTTGCCGCAAGCATGAGCCCCCCGCCGGCGAAGAAACGCCAGGACAACTCCTCATTTGCATACGCAATGCCCGACATGGCTGAGAACCACGCTGGCAGAAAGAGCGCCCACACGGAAGCAAAGACCGGCTCCGTCGCGTAGATGAGGCCCGCCTGCGTGGCCGTCACATTCTGCTGCCAGCGCACCATGGTGCCGTAGGCGTATACCGTGCAAAACAGTGCAAGGATCAAGGTGAGCAGCAGCACAGGCACATTCGAATAGGCGCGAACCCACCCGATGCCACCCCCGGCAATGACCAGCGGAAGCAACAAAGTGCCTTTCACCGCAAACATCACCGTTGCCGTGCGGCGCATGTCGTTCTGATGGAATTCACGCCGCTCCAGGCAGAGAATCTGTCCGGTGAAAAGCACCGCGGAGAGAATGGTCTCCCACTCGCCGCGCCCCAAGTTGAGGTTTCCCAGACTCACGCCGCTCAGAATCACGCACCCGGCCATCACCAGAAAACAGGCGGTCACCACGATGAGCGGCGGTGCCTTTCGCATGCGCAGCGCGACGACAATGGGCACGAAGACGCAAGTGAACTGCGTGAAGAAAGCAGAGGTGCTGGCTGCGATGTAGTGTTGCGCATCCGTCTGCAGCAGCATGCCCACGCCTCCGAAGAGTCCGAGCTCCAGGCCCTGTCGAAACTCAATGCGCGTAAGGCCGCGCATGCGCCGCCCCAGCCAGAGCACCATCACCGCTGTGGCGATGAACATGCGGTTGAAAAGGACGAATGCCGCGTGAAACCAATCGGCATGCCCCGGCAGCACCAGCGCCTGCACCTGCATCACGGCCTTTGCGGTGGGAAAGCTGAGCGCCCATGCAGTGGTCGCAAGCGTGAGGAGGATGATGGCTCTGCGGGTGATATTCATCGCAAGGCATACGCTCGCTTGCCATGAGTGGGAGGCGGAACATTATCCAGATCCATGTGGCTCCGAAGCTTGACCTCAATCTCGGGCTGGCTGCTTCTTGCTGCGCCATTCACCGCTGTCATTTTGCTGCACTGGCCCGGAAGCCCTATTATGCCGATGAGGATAAGAACCGGGGATGAGGCGGACCCGATATGGTGGGGGAGCGTAGGAATCCTTGCGGTTGGCATGGCGCATTGCAGCCTTGTGGCGTTGCGGTGCAAGCGGGTGGTAAAGTCACCATACTTTTGGACAGGCGTTGGCTTTGTCGCTTTGAGCTGCACTCTCATACTAATGGCTGCGAAAGGCCTATCCGACTTTGGTAAATATGTAGCGGAAGCAAATGCAGCAGGGGAAAGTGTGCTCGACGGTCCTAATCTTTCAGCGACAATCAGAGACGTTACTGGCCTATGGGCGATATCGGGTGTCGGCGCGCTGCTTGTTGTGTTCGGCGGGCGGTGGCATCTGGATGAACTGAAGTCGTGAGTTCTGTGTGCGTACGTTCCAGGGGTCGCGGCGATCATCGCGCGCTCCGTTGCGCGGCGAGCACGGTGTTGTGCATGAGCATCGCAATCGTCATCGGACCCACACCACCCGGTACCGGGGTGATGGCCCGGCACTTGGGCGCGACTTCCGCGAATGCGACATCGCCCACAAGTTTGCTGCCCTTTGCTGAAGTAGGATCGGCCACGCGATTGATGCCCACATCGATCACCACTGCGCCGTCCTTCACCATGTCGGCTTTCACAAATTCCGGCTGGCCGATGGCTGCGATGAGGATGTCCGCGCCACGGCACACCTCGGCGAGATTTTTGGTGCGGGAATGCGCGACGGTCACGGTGGCGTCGCCGCCCTTCCCTTTGTTCATGAGGAGCATCGCCATGGGCTTGCCCACGATCATCGAGCGCCCCAGCACCACCACATTCGCCCCGGCGGTTTCGATGCCGCTCTCGATGAGCAGACGCTGGCAGCCGAGCGGTGTGCAGGGGACAAAGGCATCGGAATCCCCGAGTACCACTTTTGCCACGTTCACGGGGTGAAAGCCATCCACGTCCTTGCGCGGGTCGAGCGCCTCCACGATGGCACGCTCGTCGATGTGCTTTGGGGGAGGGGACTGCACGAGAATGCCGTGGATGCTGGGATCTGCATTCAACTGGTGCACGACGGCGAGCAACTCCTCCTGCGTGGTCGCAAACGGCATTTCGATTTTCACGCTATGCATACCGAGGTCGCGGCCTGTCTTTTCCTTGCTCCGCACATAGGCGTGCGATGCGGGGTCATCACCCACCACGACCACTGCGAGACCGGGGGTGATTCCCCGGCTTTTCAATTCCGCGACCGCGCCGCGGGTCTCTTCGTTGATGCGTTGGGCGATGGCTTTGCCGTCAATGAGAGTCATGCCCCGCAGGAGAGGCGAGGGAGGCGTGTGGTGGCAAGTATGGAAACGCACTCAGCAAGGGCGTGGTTGAATATCAGGGTAGTTGAGATGAAATGGAGCAAACAAAGTTACGCCAGTTCGTGGAGTGCGGC
>JAYUWZ010000998.1:0-2717 GCA_043753265.1 Verrucomicrobiaceae bacterium | reverse complement strand
CTCGTCATCGGGGTCCACCTTGCCCTCGTTCATTGCGGCAAGGCCGGTGATGATTTTGAAGGTGGAGCCCGGTGGGTAGGAGCCGCCGTAGGCGCGGGGGAGCAAAGGCTTGTCTTTGTCGTCCCGGAGTTTTGCGAACTCGGTTTCGGAAATCTGGGGAATGAACAGATTCGGATCGAAGCTGGGCCAGCTCGCGAGGGCGAGGATTTCGCCATTGCTGGGATCGGTCATCGCCATGGCACCCGGGCGGCCGGATTTTTTGATCGAGTCCTCGCAGAGGCGCTGGAGTTTCAAGTCGATCGCGAGCACCACGTTCTGGCCAGGAGTCGGTGGCACGGTCACCTTTTCGGCGGATTTGCGGCCCTGGGCGTCGAAGCTCACATGCATGACGCCGGCTTTTCCAGTGAGCTGGTCGTTGAACCCGCGCTCAATGCCTGAGCGGCCCTCGGTGGTGGGGAAGAGCAGCTCGTTGTTTTCCACGACGCCGGTGGAGTAGGTGCCCTGTCTGCCGACGTAACCGACGATGTGCCCGGCCACCGCGCCCTGCGGATACACGCGCTGGTAACCCGCCTGGAGGGTGAGGCCGGGAGCGTTCTGGCGCTTGATGGCCTCGACTTCGGCAGCGGGGAGATCGGTGGAGATCACGAGGGGCATGATGCCGCGGTTCTTGTAGTGCTTGAGCCCGCGATCGGCATCGACGGAAACGTCCCTGCGCAGGATGGCCTTTGCCACTGCGGCCTGGTCGGCGATGTAGCGGGCGGCCTCGGCATCGGTGAACTGCGGGGGGGTGGGAAACTGGATTGCGAGATTGTAGCTCACGCGGTTTTGCGCAAGTGGGACGCCATGGCGGTCGATGATCTGGCCGCGCGGCGCGGGGATGGTGAACACGTAGGTGCGCGCCATTTTCTGCGTTTCCCAGCTCGGCTGGATTTGCAAATCGGTCGCCGCAGCAGGGATGACGGTGCGGGGAGGCTGCGCTGCCGGGGCGATGGCAGTGGCGCGGGCGGGTTGGGAGGTGGCAGGCTGCAGGGAGGTCGCCGGGGCTGCCACGACCGCAGCGGCGGATGGGATGACGGCCTGCACCACGGGTACTGCCGGGGCGGCCTGCACAGGTACGGCCGGGGTTGCGCGCGGCGCGGAGGGCACCGCACGGGGCGGGGTCTGCTGTGCGAACACTGGCATGGCAGCGGCGCAGAAGGCGGCAAAACGCAGGCGGGCTTTCATAAAGTTCTAATGTATGCTGAGTGTGGACGGAATGCGAGGGAGATGTAGTAGGGGGCCGGTTGAACCCGGCGCGGCGGGGCTGCAACGAAATTGAACCGCCAAGACGCCAAGGGTTGAACCACGAAGACACGAAGCCACGAAGGGAGAGGCGGCAATGAGCAGATTACGAAGGACGCGAAGCCATACGGGGGTAGAGGTGGCTTGGTGACTTGCGTCGATGGGTGGTGTGGGGCGGTGCACGGGAGCCGTTGTAGAGGTTTTTGAGGTTGGTGCGGTTGGTGTTTTTCGTGGGCACGGGATTATCGGCGATCGGGTATCGCCGATAATCGGCTCTTGGAAATGGATGGGGTGGAACGATTTGTAAAAGAGGATGGGATTATGTGCGATAGATGCGACGGAGTGGACCGACGCCGGGGCAGGGGGTTGTTGCAGTTGTTGCGCATGGTGCGCGAAACCTCTCGGACGGGAGTGAGGTTGGGGCGTGGAGATTCGTGGCATGGGGGTAATACGGCGCGGGTGGGGCGATGTTGCAGGAATTTCGTGCCAATGACCCTGTGGGGGATTATGTGCAATAGATGCGACGGGTGCGGGCATCGTGGGGGGGGTGGTTTTTGCGCACGATCATGCGGTGCTGTGTTGTTTCGTCTCCATTCCGCTGGTTCGCCCCACTGATCCTTCATCCAAGAGATAATATACACGTGAGAGGGTGAGGTGTCACTTGCTGAGTTTGGAACAGGAGGAGTAGGTTTCGTGAAGCTGATCGCTAGGCCGGGCAAAACTTCCAACGCTCAACATCCAACGCTCAACGGCGCAATGGCGACTCATTGCACGCGACTCGGCAGGATGCGGGGTTTTTGCGCATTTCGTTGTCGGAATGACAGAGACTTTGGAGTATCGGCGACGGGACAAAGCGTTGGGGGGCGCTGTTTCCCGCCAGCCTTACCGGGCTCGCGTTCCTAGACACGGCTTGGCTTGATGAAGGCAAGTTGCCGCCAAAGATGCTATAGAAGGCGCGTGAAGTGCCTAATCGGGCTTGGAAGCAGGCAGCGTGAAGGTGAAAGTGGCACCTGCGCCGAGGGTGGATTCGACGGCTACGGAGCCGCCGTGGGCTTCCACGATTTGTTGCACGATGGCCAACCCCAATCCCATGCCTTCCTTTTCAGGGTCGGTCACCAGCTTTTCGAAGACCCTTCCCAGCATCTCTGCGGGGATGCCGCTGCCGTCATCGCGCACCGTGCACTGAACTGTCTGCTCTGCGAGTTGGGCGGTGATGAAGACCTTGCCATTGGCGGCATACTTGAAAGCGTTGCCGAGCAGGTTTTGGTATACTTGGGAGATGAGTCCGGCATCGGCGTAGATCGCGAGATTCGGCGGGATCTGGTTGAAAATGATGATGCCGCTTTTTGACGCGATAGGGCTCAAGTCCTTAATGAGGCGCTGAACCAATGGCCAGAGTTCGAAAGTGCGGAGTTCAGGCTTGAACGAGGTGACCA
>JAYUWZ010000997.1:0-5874 GCA_043753265.1 Verrucomicrobiaceae bacterium | reverse complement strand
CGGGGGAATGGTCGCGGTGTTTGCGAAAACGGGGCTGCCGCCCGGGTCGTAGATTTCGGCAGTCGCGTTGTCGACCAGCGCCAGGCGCATCGTCGCCGCAGGCACCTGGTTGTCGATGTGAGTGGGAGGTGGAGAGCCATTCAGGTAGCGGTTTGTCACCGCATACGAGTAGCCGAGCACACCCGCAGGGGTCTTGCCTCCCGAGGTGCGCGTGCGCGCGATTTTGATTTGCTCAATCGTGTTGGGTACCGTGTTGAGGTACCACCCGAGGCCAAGCACTGTGGAGCGCTGGTACTGGCGATCCTTGGCGAAGTCTGCCCAGCCGGCGAAGCCTGCGGTGGTGCTCTGGTCGCGATAAATCATCGGGCACGAGGAATCGAGAATTCCTTCCTCCATCCATGCCCGCCAATCCTGCAGCACGCGAGTGTATGCCTCGCGGCCCTGCCAGGCGGGGAGCGTGAGGTCGGTCGGCGGATTCCCGTACGTGATGACGGAGGCCGAGACACGCACGGCGGGCTTTACCGCTCTCACGTTCAGGTAGGTCTTTCGCACGAGCGCGGTCACCTGCTCGCGGCGCCATTGCAGCCATGTGGCGTCATTGGCCGCCGGGGTGCCGGTCTTGTTCTTGAGCTTGTTGTAGCGGGCGACGCTCACGGGGTTGTAGCCCCATGGCTGGTTGTTCGAAGAGGATCCGGAATCGGGGTAGCGGATATAATCGAAGTGAATGCCGTCCACATTGTAGCGGTTTACGATATCCATGCAGACCGCGAAATTGTGCTGCTGCACGGCCGGATGCGCGGGGTCGAGGAGGTAGTTGCTCCCGTCCCACTGGGTGCCGTCGCTTTTCTGGCTCAGCCAGTCGGGGTGCAGATTGTAGGGATGCGTGGGCTGCACGGGTGGCGTGCCCTGGCTGCCCCAGAGGTTGAACGCCACCACCCAGGCGTGGATCTCCACGCGCTGTTTGCCGCCCGAGGTATCGTGGCCCTTGGCCAGCAAATCCGCCAGCGGATCATAGCCTGCCGCCACATTGGTGGCGACGGGTTCCAGCCCATTCAGGTAGTAGGCATCCCCGCGCTTGCGCACCTGCACCACGAGCGCATTGCACTTTGCCGCGCGCGCGGCGGCCAGCAGGTTCGTGGTTTGGGAACTATTGAGATAGCCGGTATGAAAGGCATCCGCCCACATGGCGCGAAACTCCTGCGCCTGGATGGACCCGGTTTTGCAAAGAAGCAGTGCAGCCAGTATGCAGCGACGGTACAGACCCCCGGAAATTCCAGCGGGCAAAAGAGGGGCTTTGCTAGGGAGGTGAGTCTTCACGAAGTCTCGTGCAGATATCAGCCTCCAGACTCGTGGAGACTGTGGCCGATTCAAGCTCATAGTTTGGCCGCGCTGCCATTACTGGCACTTTTTCCTATTCACCGGATGCCTTGTTTTCAGATAAGTGCGGCGGGTTTTGCAAGGCAGCGAAATCGGGAATCGCCCGCCCGCCAAGGTTTTATCAGGATTCCAGCAGGACTACCGGGAATCCGAAGACGCGTGACCGTGCTCATTTCACGCCACAATTGACAAATGGTTGGCGCATTTGGGCACTTGACTTTTCCCATCAGAAACGGTTCCCATGGCAAAGGAATGGCGGATTTTCCGCTAAACCAGATCGTCCATTCAGCGTGTATCCGCATGAAGAAGACACCCCAGGCCAGCCGCACCTTTCGTGCGGTCTTTCTGCCCGCAGCGTTTCCTGTTCGTCTGGTGGAGCGTACGGTGGCCCAACGGGCTTTGCAGCCACGCAGTCTTGCGCCCTCATCGCGGCAGGGTCTCCGCAGCCCGGTTTATTTTTTGTCTGCTTCCCCCCGCTCTCCCGCCTGCTCCCACTATGAACAAGCACCGTCAAACCGCCACCACCACGTTACCTAACTCAAAGAGTAGTCGCGCAAAAAAGGCGCTGCCCTTTCTGTTGCTCTGCGGCCTCGCCACGTCTGCGATGGCGCAGATTTCACTCAACGTTCAGCCACTGGGTTCCTTCAGCCCCAATGGCGACGGCTGGCTCACCCCTGCGGAGAACTCCTTTCTCACCACCGGAACAAGCAGTACGGAGCGTGGCATGGCGTTCAACCCGGTGAATAATCATATCTACATCACAAGCCGCGTGGCTACCACCACCACCTTTGGCATTCAGGTGATTGATGCCACGACGGGTGCAACCGTGGGAAATTTGAACACATCGGGCATCAGCGGCGGCGGCGGTGGCCAGTTGAATATGATCTCCGTCACCAGTGACGGCATCATCTATGCCGGTAATCTTTCCACCGCTGCGATCGGTATCTCTCCATTCAAACTTTACCGCTGGGGTACGGAAGGGGATGCGCCCTCCGTGGTTTCCTACAGTCTGAGCGGTTTGGTGAATTCGCGACTCGGCGACAATATGGATATCATCGGCTCAGATGCGCTGGGTACCACCAGAATCGTGGCGGGTTATTCGGGAACAAACGGCTACGCTATTATCAACCCCATCGACTTCACAAGCAGCACTGTCTTGGTGGGTACTGCGAACAGCTTTCGTGGCGGCGTTTCGTTTGTTGATAACGACACAGTATGGGGAATCAGTGCACTTATGACCGCCGGGGGCCTCACCCGCTCCGAAATCAGCGGAACACTCTCGGGAACCATGAATGTTTCCAACACCCTTGAGCGCCCGATGGATATCGTGGAACTCAATGGAGTATGGCTGATGGCGACCGTCGAAGTGGCAAACAACACCACGGACAATTGCGACGTGCGGATTTACGACATCACAGATTCAGTGAATTTTGGAGGCAGCGCCCGCACACTCCTGGGCACCTACAACCTCGTCGGGACTCCATATATCGCGAATCCCAACACGGCTGGCTCCATCACTTGGGGCACTCCGAATGGCAACGACATCACGCTCTACGCCATGAGCACTAATAATGGCATCCAGGCTTTCGACATAACGCTCGTTCCGGAGCCCGGCAGCGCCGCGCTGATGATTACCGGGCTGGGTCTCTTGGCGGGCAGGCGGCGCCGGGCTTAGGTGGCTCTATCGAAGTTTTATGGTTTAGACAGTGGCGGGTGCTCAGAAATAAAACCGCGGGCTTTGTCCAAAGCAAGGCGGCCTGTTCGTCGCTCCTTGAAGACACACTTCAAAGAACACTTACCCATCGCCACCTATGCCATCGAAAATCAGCCCCTGTCTGTGGTTTGACAATCAAGCCGAAGAAGCCGCCGAGTTTTACACCGGAATTTTCAAGGACGGCAAAATCACCGGCATCTCCCGCTATGGCGAGGCGGGCTTCGAACATCACGGGCGGCCTGCGGGTTCTGTGCTCACGGTCGACTTTGAAATCAACGGCCAGTCGTTCACCGCGCTGAATGGCGGGCCGATTTTCAAGTTTAGCGAAGCGATTTCGCTGCAAGTTTTTTGCGATACACAGGAGGAGCTCGACTACTACTGGGAGCGGCTCAATGAGGGAGGGGACCCGAGCTGCCAGCAGTGCGGATGGCTGAAGGACAAGTATGGGCTGTCGTGGCAGATCGTGCCGAGCATCCTTCCAAAGCTCATGACGGATCCGGACCCTGTGAAGACGAACCGGGTCATGGCGGCGTTCATGGAGATGAAGAAGCTGGATATCGCGGCGATCCAGCGGGCCTTTGAGGGGTAGGCTCGCATGTAGTCCCGCCTTTAGGCGGAATGCGTCATCCTAAACACCTAGCGCATTCGTTTTTCAACCTCCTCACAAGTCCGCACGGTTCATTCCGCCTAAAGGCGGGACTAGTGCGTAATCACGGATTCGCAAGGTATGCTGAGAACCGGCGTGCACCTTCTGCTTTCTGCCATTGGTAGGCGCGCCAGTCGGTGGGCTTTATCTCGTGGATGAGGCTTTGCAGGGCCTGCTTTGCGTTCCCGGCGGTATTGGCGTTTCGAGTGCTCCGCGCCACGCGGATGAGCTCAGGCCACGCGGTGGGGCCGAGGTTTGCGAGGTATTCGATATCGATGGAGGCACCCTTTTCCCACCGTGCGACATTCGTGCGCGCGACCCATCCGGCGACGTCGGTAAACTGCAGCACGAAGAACAGCGCGACGGTGGCCACGGCATTGCTCCCGAGCAGCCAGTTGAAGCTCTTGCGCTTTTGCACGAACCACGCGAGGAGCAGGAAGCCGACGCCCACCAGCGCAAGGAAGCAGACCACGTAGATCCGCTTTTCGGTGAGGTGAAATGTGCGCGTATATTGCATCAGCCGCCAGAGCACGCCGCCGATGAGCACAAAGTTTTGGAGAACCCACAAGTAAGCGAGGCGCTTGAGCCACCGGTTTCCCGTGGTCGCGTCGTCCTGCTGGAACATGCCTGCAATCACGACTGCCGAGAGCACGACTGCGGCGATGAGGCTGTTCACTCCCGAGTGGACGAAGTCCGACGGATTCACCCCGGCGGGCAGTGCGCCGTGACCCCACAGGAAGATGGCATCGAGCGTATTCACCATGCAGAAGAGCGCATTCACCGCGAGCAGCGCGGCGGCGGTCTGCCACGTCGCGAGGCGTGCATCCTTGCGCGCAAAGCGGGGCAGGGTGAGCGTCCAGAAGCGCGGTTTTTCAGGTGCTTGCGTGTTGTAAAACAGCCCAAGCGCGGCAGTCGCAAGGAACAACCACCAGAACACGCGGAGCGGGGTTACGTTCAGGTTTTTCCACAGATCGGCCACCGACTGGTTGGCGCGGCTCAGCATGTCGCCAAACACTGCGTTGCCCGCGGCAAAAATGGCACCGAAGATGGCGAGCAGGATGAATGTGGGGATGAGCATTCTTATCACGAAACCCGCGCGCCCCGCGAGATCCGACTCGCCCGAGCGAAGCCAGTCCACCCCGCGTTCCGTCGTCTCAGCCACTCCGATCCAGCGTGCGGGAGCGGTGAGCAAACCGGCAAGAGTCTCCGAGAGCCGGGGCCATAAACCGCCAAGCTGCGGGTGGAAAACCTCACCCGCCAGTGCGAGGGTGAGCGCCGTGGCGGCGAAGAAATTGGAGAGCGAGAGCGCGATCGCCGATTGTACGCAGGTGGCACTGAGCAGAAGCGCGATGAGACAGGTGCGGAGACCCGGTTTTTGGCGGTGATGGAAGAATAGCAAAAGGCCGAGGCCTGCGAAAAACACGCCCACCGAGAGGCCGAGGTGGCCATCCCAGAACAGAAAATCGGCCAGCGCGGTGGTGAGGGTTACCGGCAGGACGACACGCGCGAGATCGGGCAGGGCGGTTGCGTCCAGCGCGAAGACGTCGGGCTTCGGAGTTGTGTCGGGATTCACAGTGCCACCTCCTTTTGTATGGGAGTGGTTTTGCTTTTTTCACCGGCTCCGTGGGCAGCGAGGACGCGGTGCCGGATTGATGGGTTTGTTGTCTTCATAGAGGTTTTACTTTGTGAGGCAAAGTGACTGGGCAAAAGGGGGTTACGCATGGGCAGCGAGCGCTGGGCGGGAGGCCGGGCATTGAGGCTGGATACGGAAAAATCTGAGAACTGAATGGCCTGGGCTCATGGGGATTTTTCATTCGGCCTCCCTGCTTTCACGATGCTCTCCAGCACCGACAGATACTCCGCAAACGCGGTGCGCCCTTTCGTAGTCAGGCCATAGCTGGTCTGCGGACGATCGAACACTTCCTTGATGATCGAGACATGCCCGGCATCGTGCAGTGTCCGAAGGTGGGTGATGAGATTGCCGTCGCTCATTTTCAACTCCGCCTTCAAATCCTGAAACGACCAGCTCGGACGCGTGGCCAGAAGGGTCATGATGCCCAGCCTGCCGCGCTCGTGAATGAGCTTGTCGAGTTTTTCGAAGTCGAACATGGGACGCTAGGAAAGCCCTCCCGCCCTG
>JAYUWZ010000996.1:0-2720 GCA_043753265.1 Verrucomicrobiaceae bacterium | reverse complement strand
AATTCCTCCGCGCCCAGCGCATGGAGAGCATCGGCACACTCGCCAGCGGCGTGGCCCACGACCTGAATAACATTCTCGCGCCGATCATGATGTCGTGTGAACTGCTCCGCGGAAACATCGCGCCGGAGAGCAAGCAGGAGATCATCAGCACCATCGCCATGAGCGCGGAGCGCGGAGCGCAGATCGTCCGGCAGGTGCTCGCCTTTGGGCGCGGCCTGGAGGGCGAGCGCCGTCCCATGTCGGCAAAGGGTGCCATTCGCGAACTGGAAAAGATTCTCGGCGAGACACTGCCCAAGGGCATCCACCTGGAAACCGACCTTGCACCCGACCTTTGGGCCGTCGTGGGAGATGCCACCCAGGTCCATCAGGTGCTCCTGAATCTTTGCGTGAATGCGCGCGACGCCACGCCCGATGGCGGGCGCATGCGCATCACCGCCCGCAACGTGGAGATCGACGCCAACTACGCCTCCATGCTCACCGAAATCACCCCCGGCTCCTACGTCCACATTGCGGTGGCCGACAATGGCACGGGAATTTCGGCCGACATCATGGAGCGAATATTCGATCCCTTCTTTACCACCAAGGGCGTGGGCAAGGGCACAGGGCTGGGCCTCTCCACCGTCCTCGGCATTGTGAAAAGCCACGGGGGCGGCATTCAAGTGACCAGCGACATCGGCAAGGGCACCACTTTCAATGTCTACCTTCCCTCCGCAGCCGGTGAGAGCCTGCCCTCGGCGGCAAAGGAAAACGAGGCAACCATCCCACGGGGCAACGGGGAACTCATTCTCATTGTGGACGACGAGGCCAGCATCCGTAACGCGGCAAAATTCGTTCTCGAGGATGCAGGCTACCGAGTCCTCGGCGCAGGGGATGGCACCGAGGCCCTCGCTGCCTTCGCGTCCAATGCAGGCCACGTCGCCGCGGTCGTCACGGATATCGCCATGCCTTTCATGGATGGCATTGCCTTGATTCGCGCCCTCAGAAAGATGCAGCCCGGCATTCCCATCGCCGCCTCCACGGGAATCGGAGAAAAGACGCAACTCGCCGAGCTGAAAGCCGTTGATATTTCATACGTGTTACATAAACCCTATGGCGCGGAAGCGATACTGCGCGTAACCTACGATCTTTTGAGCAAATCCCGTCCCCACGCGACGAGTTCAAACCTACCCAAATGAAGAAAAAAGTCCGAATCTTGCTAGCCGACGACCACGAAATCGTGCGTCGCGGCATCCGCCCATTCATTGAGTCCGAATGGGGGTGGGAAATTGTCGGCGAGGCAGGCAACGGCCGCGATGCCGTGGACATGGCCCTCAAGCTAAAACCGGACGTGGTAATCCTCGACGTGAGCATGCCCCAGTTGAGCGGCGTGGAAGCCACACGCCTCATCAAGCGCGACCTGCCGGATACCCACGTCCTCGTCTTCACCGGCCAGGAAAGTGAAAGCCTCGTGCACCAGCTTTTTTCCGCCGGTGCGCGGGCATTCGTGCTCAAGGCGGAATCCGCATCCCAGCTCATCCCCGCCATCAAGGCCGTCAGCATGGGCCAGCCCTATTTCGGCTCCTCGATCTCCAAGATCGTATTCGATCAGTATCTGAAAGGCGGTCTCCAGACGGAGCAATCCTCCCCCGATGGCATCAGCCCTCGCGAACGCGAAATCGTACAGCTCCTCGCCGAGGGCAAGAGCAACAAGGAAGTCGCCACCGACCTCGGCATCAGCGTGAAAACCGCCGAGACCCACCGCGCCGCCATCATGAAAAAGCTCGGCATGAAATCCTTCAGCGAACTCGTCCGCTACGCCATCCGCAACCACATCGTGCAGGCGTAAACTGGGAGCGCCGATGCTGGGAGCATGCGTCCCTGACGCATTTCTTCGTTCGTTACCATTCTCCAGCGCCTGCCCTGAGCCTGTCGAAGGGTCCTCAATCGGCCACCTCACAGCGCGAAGCGCCTAGCTATTTGTCCTTCCATCTTTGATAGTTGTCATCGATTTCGAGCCTCGAATGTGAACCACTTCCAGCCTGTGTCTCACCCAAAATGAACCGCAGTAAAATTCTTCCGCAAATGACCGCTGTTCTGTCCCAAAATGGTCACATCGTCTTGCCAGCACTTCTTCGGAAGGAACTGCATCTACAGCCGGGCGACGATTTCGAGGTATTCGTGGAGGACGAGGATACCATCAGCCTGCGGCGCATAAACCATCCCGCCAATCGAGGTCTCGTGGACATACTGCTCTCCTGCCCGTCTCCATTTGAAGTCCCTCCTCGTGACCTGACTTGACGGGTTCAAGCGTAGGACAGCCCAAGGAACGCTACCAAAACACTAGGCACCCCCGCGCCCAGTGCTCAATACTCCCCCCTTCGCAATGATGCTCCGCTTCCTACTCTGCCTCGTGCCCATCCCGGCACTCGCCGCAACGCCGCTGGTCGACGACCTCCTCCTCGGCGACACCGCATCCGAGGCAAAGCACCAGCTCAGCGCCGACAAAAGCGAGCCCATTGCCGGTGCCCTCGGCCAGCCCGCGCGCAGACTCCTCCCCGGCGGCGCGCAGCCCTGGGAGGGAGGACGTATCACCTTCACCATGAAGGTCGATCCCGCCCAGCCCAACTACCTCACCGCGCGCTTCTGGGGCGGGGAAATCAACCAAAACTACCTCGTGCTGTTTTGCGAGGGCAGGCAGGTCGGCTACCGCCACCTCGGCGACATCGACGTGCTCGCCCTGC
>JAYUWZ010000995.1:0-12303 GCA_043753265.1 Verrucomicrobiaceae bacterium | reverse complement strand
TGGATGTCCCTGTTCGGGATTGGGGTGGTGAGTGTATGTGCGCAGGCGCCAACTCCCTACCGGCCCAATCCTTATTTCCCTGACTCGAGGGGCCAAATCAATCCAGACCCGGCCACTGCGATGTATCAAGGCCCGTTTTATCCCGTGGAGAACGAGCCGAGGGTTTACCGCACGCGCATGGCCACGCTCATAGAGTTGCAGGCCACCAACGAGATTCTGGAGCTTGGCGCGATTTTGACCGGGTTCGATTGCACTGTGGTGACCGGGGGCAACGCCAGCACGATTTCCTCTATGCAGCCAAACTATGCCCTCTATGGGGTGAATAAGGTGGGAAATCTCATCGGATCGAAGTCCGGCGGCTCGACGCTGCTCAATGCCCGGGAAGGGTATGGTGTGGCGAAGATGGAGCTTTGGATGAAGCCCGCGCAGCAACGGAATCCTTATGACGCGGCGGAGATGCACGTTGTCGGCGGGCTGCGGCTCACGTTTGCACGGATTGAAGCGGGTGGCACGTTGAGCGCCGCCGACCAATACGTGTCGCCAGTGATCGGGAGAGAAGGGGGCCAGCCATTTGCGCTGGATACCATGGGAATGCCTGCGTGCGGGTTGACTGCGGCCTATACGGCAAAGCCTTCATCCATCGGTCTCCTTGTGCCAGCCCAGTTGGTGACTGCGCTAAAACCAGGGCTGGTGCCTGCGGCAATGGTGGGACGCGCACGCCTAGCTCCGCAACCTGGCTTTGGCCCTGGTCGACCCGGTGGCGCGACAACGCCCGGCGGTAACGCTGGTCCCGGTAACACCGTGCCCGGTGGCAATATGGTGCCCGGCTTCCCTCAGGCTGTTCCCCCAGTGTCCCCCGACCCTGCTTCGCAACCCGTGGCAAGCGGCTTTGGCGCGGGGGGATTTGGAAATCCCACGGCAGTCGATCCGCGAATCAACGCGCTCAACATCAAGGCGGGTGACAGCTTCGCCTTCGTGGAAGGGCAGGGGGGAGTAGGCAGCGCGTTCATCTGCACCTACCAGGGAAAGCGCATGCTTTTCACCAACCAGCATGTGATTCGCGAGAATCCGGCCTTGAAGTTCACCCTGCTCAACCAGGCACAGGTGAAGCTCGGCCCGGCGCGCGCCGCGGTGGCGCACGATCTCATGGTGTTTGACATTGCTGATCCCCTCCCGGCGCTGGAGGCGGACCTCGATTTTGCAGCCAACGTGCAGATCGGCGACGAGGTGCTCGTCGTGGGCAACACCGAGGGCGAACGGGTCATCAAACCGCTGCCTGGCCAGGTCGTCGGCATCGGGCCGAATCTGGTGGAAATCTCCAGCCAGTTCCTTCCGGGCAACAGTGGCAGCCCCATCATTCACGTGAAGAGCGGGCGCGTCATCGGCATCGCCACCTATGCGATCATCCGCTCGGTGGACAGCCTCACCGGTGCGCGGAACCCAAGTGTGCGCCGGTTTGGCTACAGGCTCGATTCCGTGCAGCAATGGCAGCCGGTAAACTGGCAGATTTACCAAGCGGAGGCGGCTGCGACCACCAAGGTGAACCAATTTTCCGGCGCGCTCGTGGCCCTGCTCCGTGACATGAATGGAGGGAGATTCGACCCCACCAAGCACACCGACTCGCGCCTGAAGCCCGCCATGGGATTCCTGGCCCCGGTGCTGGTAAAGGGAAATAAAAACCAGGCCGACGTGACGCGTGCGCTCCAGAACTTCATGGGGGAGCTCAAAAACGTCACGCTGCGCGATGTCGATGCGCTGAAGCAGCAGTTGCGCTATGATTTCTTCCAGCGCGAACTGGCCGAGGAGGCCAAGTTTCGCTCGGAACTGGCGAAGTCGCTGGGGACTGCGGTGAATGCGAGGCGGTAGGAGTGCGTATTTGTGGTCCGACGCTCTGCGTCGCGGCTCCCTTGAGTGAACGCTGTAACGGGGATTTGTTCAGCTTCCCCTTAACGATGTTCTCGTAGGACCATACATGGGGCATGAATTTTGTGTGGAAATGGCGTGTGTCGCCCGCAATTCCACGGCGCCTTCCATGGAAAGCGGGCATTTTCCTGGAGGTGAGCGAAAAAGAACATCCTGTTTAATCCTGAAAATCTTGTAAATCCTGTCTAAAAAGCAGGGCTGGCTTCTGAAGCTCGTGTCCAAATACCCATGTGGCCTGCGCACATTTAAAGACAGGATTTACAAGATTTTCAGGATTAAACAGGATTCCGTGGAGCGATGATCCCTTTTGGAAAGGGTGACGTTGTAAGCAGGAAGACTTAAGTATCTCGTGAAACTCCACGGGATCTTTCAGTCGCTTAAAGCTCCATCAAGATGACATCCGATAGAGAGGTTAAACAAATGCCGACGCAGAGCGCTGGCCCACCAAGTGGTGCCCTCTCCACTTGAAGGCGCAAAACGTCTTGGATTCACATGAATTTCAGCCTGAAACGCGGCTTTTCGAGCAAATTTACTTGCCAAGTCTGCCGGGGCACGCTTGGTTCCACGCCCCTTTAGAAGCGCACACACAAAAACGCGCTGTTGGTCCTCGGGTTCAGGCCGTCAGGTCTGAGTCGTCTGCGCCGAGGGAAACCCAGCGATTTGAGATAAAAGAAAGAAAACACTACTATGGCCGTACGTCTTGGCCGTTTCGAACTACCAAAGCTGCCCGTCATTGACGAGGCATCCAAAACACCCACTTACGCCAAATTCACGGCTGAGCCCTTCGAGGCTGGCTATGGCGTAACGATTGGGAACGCGATTCGTCGCGTGCTGCTCAGCTCCATCGAGGGCGGGGCCATCACCAATGTGAAAATCACAGGTGCGAACCACGAATTCCAGACCCTTCCCGGCGTCGTGGAAGACGTGACGGACATCGTTCTGAACCTGAAGAAGGTGAAATTCACCTGCGCAGACCACGAGCCCCGCACCCTGTCCATCACGGTGAACAAGGAAGGCGAAGTGACCGCTGGGGACATCCAGGAAGTCAGCGGCATCGAGGTGGTCAACAAAGGCCAGCTCATCTGCACGCTCGACAAGAAGCACAAATTTGAAGCCGAACTGACTGTTCGCGTGGGCCGCGGCTTTGCCACGGGCGACGAGAACAAGTATCCCGACATGCCGATCGGCGTGATTCCGGTGGACAGCATCTTCTCGCCGGTGACCCGCGTGAAGTATGCCGTCGAGGCGACCCGCGTGGGCCAGCGCACCGACTACGACAAGCTCATCCTCGAAATCTGGACGGATGGCCGCATTGAGCCCGAGGACGCGCTCAAGCAGGCCTCGAGCATCCTCCGCAAGCATCTGGAACCCTTCTACAACTACGACGAGGTCCAGATCAGCTTCGACGAGACGCCACAGGCGGCGAATCAGGAGAATCAGAAGATGAAGAAGCTTCTGAACATGTCGGTCAACGAAATCGAGCTGTCCGTGCGCGCGGCAAACTGCCTGAACAACGCGAACATCACGACCGTGGGCCAGCTCGCCCAGAAGACCGAGCAGGAGATGCTCAAGTACCGCAACTTCGGCAAGAAGTCGCTCAACGAAATCAAGGAAAAGCTCAACGGTCTCGGCCTGAGCCTCGGCATGAAGTTCGAGGCGGGTCTCGTCGATACTTCCCTGGCGGACGCGAAGGCAGCCGCCGCGCCCATTCAATAATTACCGAAATCATCGCATATGCGACACCAACGAAAGACAGTTAAACTTCGCCGTACGCAGGGGCACCGCAACGCCCTGCTCTCGAACCTCGCAGTGAGCCTCATCGAGCACGGCCGCATCAAAACCACGATCGCCAAGGCGAAAGCCGTGAAGCCGTTCGTCGAGAAGCTCGTCACGAAAGCCAAGACCGGCACGCTTCATTCGCGCCGCATGGCCCTCGCCGACCTTCGCCACAACGAAAACGCGGTGCAGAAGCTCTTCACCGAGATCGGCCCGCTCAACGCTGAGCGCAAAGGTGGTTACCTCCGCATCGTGAAGCTCGGCCAGCGCCGCAGCGACGCGAGCGAGATGGCAGTCATCGAGTGGGTGGATATGCCCGCCTCCGCCCCGGCGGAAGGTGAAGCACCGGAGGCCAAGGAAGCCCCGGCCAAGCCCAAGCGCGCCAAGAAGGCCGCTGCCCCGGCTGACGAAGCAGCGAAGGCCTAGGCCCCGCTCCTTCGCGAGACGCGAAAATCATTCATAGGCAGGCCCGTGGAAACACGGGCCTGCTTTTTCGCGCCTTGGCATGGGGCTCTAATCCGCCACGCTTCATACTCTCTGGGACTGGCATGAGTGAAAAGAGGGAGAGGAAGTTCGCAAAGGTTTGAATTGAAGCCTTGCCGTCGACTATTTCTTTTCTGGTGCGGCACCCCTTCTCTTCCTTTCTTTCCGATTACCATGGCCACCAAATGTGATCAGTGCGGCGTTGAAGCCAGCATTGAGGAGGCTTTCTTCAAGCAGCGTCGTTCTTTTCGGCGTGCGGTTAGCACGTATTGCCCCAATTGCTCGGTGAAGCGGCAGACCTCAGCGTGGAAGTGGTCTCTTTTCAACCTCGTGGGGATGGGACTGCTGGGGACGCTCTTGGTGTTGTACCCGCGCAAGCCAGATTTCCTGCTCCTGAATCTGTTTTTCTTCCAGATTTTCATGTGCCTTAGCATCATTCCGCATGAGTTCGGGCATGCGGGCATGGCGCAGTTCCTGGGTTTGAAAGTCCTGAGAGTCTATCTTGGGGTTGGGCCAGTGCTGGGGAGACGCCGATGGTTGGGTTTCGAGGTCGAGTTCCGCACCTTTCCCCAAGGGGGGCTGGTTTTGGCTGCACCTCAGACCACGCGATGGTTGAGGGCCAAACATTTCGCCTTTATTCTGGCTGGCCCAGGCGCAAATATTATCCTCGCAGCGGCGATTTTACCGTGGCTGGATCCCTCGCACGGCTGGAGCATGCGAGCCTTACGAGGAGGAATTGAGTTTGGGTGGACGTTTTTTTACGCCAATGCCCTGGTGGTTCTCGTAAACTTGTGGCCGTGTTCTTTCATGACCTCGATCGGCAAGTTGCCATCGGATGGAAAGCAGATTTTGATGGCCCTGTTTCTGTCGCGGAAAAACCGAGATGCCTTGCATGCGGGGGGATTCACGGCGGAGTGCGCCCTGGCGTTTGAACGCGGCGACAAGAATCTCGCGTTGGAAGCCGTGGACAAAGGGCTGAGCTTTTATCCAGATGACGAACTGCTTTTGAATTGGCGGGGCCTGATTTGGATGGAACTCGGGAAATACAAGGAGGCTCGCGCCGGTTTTATCGATTTGCTGGGACGCCAGAGCAAACTGCCGTTCATGCGGGCGACGATGCTTAACAATGTGGCGTATGTGAATGCGCTGCTGGGCGGCGAGGATCTCTTGCGGGAGGCAGACCAGTTTTCTGTGGAAGCCATGGAAGCAATGGGTTGGATGGCGGCAATGCGCGGGACACGCGGCACCGTGCTGACGATGCTGGGACGATATGAGGAAGCGCGTCCCTTGTTGCGCGAAGCCATGAACGGAGCTGACTTGGCCGGTAACAAGGCAAGCAATGCATGTTTGATCGCTATTCTGGAAGCACGGTGCCAGAATCGGGAGGCAGCTCAAGAGTATCTGGCGGAAGCAAAGAAGCTCAATCGGCAGTGCCACTTGCTGCAACGCGCGGAAGCGGAAGTGCGAGAGGGTGGCTAGCGAGAACGCATAGCAGCCATGTAAGTGGAAGCCTTTCCGTACTGCATCAACATGAAGCGCCGCTACCCCTGAATCTCGTCCAACTCTTCTTTCAGCATCTTCTTCAGCCGATGCTTGATGAGGTAAACTTGGGAGGCCGAGACTCCGAGCAGGCGGGCGGTTTTGGCGGAATCCCAGCCTTTGATCACTATGCAGTCGAAGACCTGGTAGTGCTTGGCGTCGACCTTGCGTTTTAGCCGGGCGAGGGCGGCGGTGAGCACGTGGGCCTGCCATTCCTCCTCCCACATGCCCTCAAACTCGGCCTCGCCCGGGCCGGGCAGGCGATCGAGGGTGGCGGTGTTGCGGGAGTCGTCGTCGCGGCGCTGCACGCGGTTTTTGGCGCGGCGGCGTTGCTGGTCGGTGATGCGCCAGCGGGTCATCTGCAAGAGCCACGCCTTGAAAGGGCCGCACTTCGGGTCGTATTTGGAGACGTTCTTGGCCACCGCGATGCATGTTTCCTGCACCACCTCCTGAGCCTCGTCGTCGCGCAGGCCGGCACGCATGGCCACGCTGTAGATGAGGCGCCAATACGTTTCAAAAAACTCCTGCCATTTGCCCTGCTCCTCCCAATTCGAGAGCCGCGCGATGAGGCTTTGCCTCGTTGCGAGGAATGAATCGGCTTTTTTGGAAGGCATGCGGGGGATTGAAGGGGAAATCATGCCCGGAAAAAAGTCCAAACGCGGTGGTTGCGAAAATATGGACTAGAAAAGCCTGCAAGATTGGTGGTTAATCCACGTAGATGAAAATTCCGAACATGCTCAAGCGAGTGCTCGGCATGGGCACGGTGGTTCACCCTGTGGACAACGGCCTCGCCAAACGCTGGATCAAGCAGCGCTTGATCGCCGTGTTCCCTGAACTCAGGAACAACCCCAAGGCGCTGGAGGCGGCCTATCGCTCGCTGAGCCTGGATGCCCAATCGGATGACTCGGGGCAGGGGGAGACGGTGTTTGAGATCACGTGTCATCGCGAGCCTGAGCAGTAGGGCCTGGCTGCGCACGGGCTCGGCAGGCGCGATTGCGATCGGCTTTCGCAAATTGTAATCCGGTTTTCCTTCACATCCGCGAAGTTTTCGTGCATGACCTTTTCTTGATGCCGGGTGCCCCAGCGTGCCCACCCGACCGGCTGGCAATTAACCAAGCAAAGACATGGGAACGAAAAGCACGAAAAAAGTGGAACTGGCTGCACCTGCAGCGAAACCTGCGCCGAAACGTAAAGTAGGGGTTCGCCCCCCGGCGCCAAAAGCACCTGCCGCCAAGGCAGTGAAACCCGCTCCAAAACCAGTGGTGGAGGAGAAACCTGTGGCAAAGGCTGCAAAACCGGCACCGGTCAAGGCGCCCAAAGTGGTGAAGGCTGTGAAAGCCAAACCCGCCGAGGTGGCCACGCCTGCACCCGCCAAACCTGTGGAGATCTCCACCGAAACCATCGCCCTCCGCGCCTACTTCATCAGCGAAGCGCGCCAGGCGGCTGGACTGCCGGGGAGCTCGGAGACCGACTGGATCGAGGCGGAGAGCCAGGTCCGCTCTGAATTGGGAGCATAGGCTCCACTCCATTTGCTATTGCATAACGACTGCCTGCGCAGCCGTGGATTTGTTGCGCTTGGAGCGGACGCTCTCAATACCCAAATTTCTTCTGGTTACGAGCATCGTCATCCTCCCGCTTCTTTGCGCGTGCCGGTAACCCTGGATTCGGAGTTTGAAAAAGCGAGTCACACAAATGCGCAAAGCCGCAAATGTTTATGCATAGAGGCACCTTGAAGTGAAAGCATATCAAACGCTCTTTGCACCCGTGTGCAGGAAATTAGGGAGCAGAATTTAATATCAATGGTCACCTGGGGAAAGCAGCCGCGCTTTTCCATCTGGTAAATCCATGCGCACGACCGATTGCCCGCCACCCTTGAAAAGCACCCGCACCACGATTGCTCCACGCGCGTTATATCCGCGCGAAGCTCCCAGTGCACCCTGCACTGTGCTCAACGCGTGAATGCCGGTGATGGCTTTGCCTTCAAGTAAGTCACCAGTCCGTAGCAGCAGCCGAAGCGTTCCAGTGGAATCCACGGCCCAAAGGGTGGTATTGTTCTTCGCTGTAATATCTTTCCCGGTAAGAGTTGCTACAAATACTGGACCACCGCCTTCGCCGGAAGGCAAAGCCAGTGATTGGATTCGGCCCCAAAACCCTGGAGAAGGAGCTGCACCCAAGCTGGGGGCAGGTGAGCCCGCGCGCGCCAGCAAGAAGAGTGATCCTGCATCGCCCCACCACAGTCCCGTGTTATTTTTAGCCGTGATTCCCTTCCCCGCAATTGTGGCAATGAATGCGACTTCACCGTTGTCGTTCACGAGAGGATCGAAAAAAGACGTAAAGCTCGCATCAACAACGCTCGGAACTGCGTAACCTTCCCTGGCAAAAATAGTAAAATCATTGCCGTCGTGAAAACCCAGCGCTGTATCGGTCTTTTTGGTAACTGCCGGAATTGCGCCGGGCATGGGCGCCGCTGCAAGCATCGCCTTTAGCACCACCGCATCTCCACGCGTGTCGATTGCAGGCAGGCCTGGAGATGTCCAATAAGCTGTGGCTCCAACTGAAGGTGCCCCGTCGCCTGTTATGAGCCGGATATTTTGGGTGCCGTCTGATTCGATATCGAGAATGGCTGTGCGCTTGTCTGTCAGGGTGATGCGCACTACAGCGGAGCCATCCGAGTGCGAACGGCCATGCGCGGGGGAACCCACGGAGGGAATCAGCGCATGGATACTTTTGATGGCAGAAGACGGCCCTCCATCCAGCGGATTTAGCAGTGCCCCTTCGCTTAGCAAAATAGTCGTTTTTGTGGGAGTAATGCAGAGGAGGGCGGAATCATTTGCAGCCGTGACAAGTCCTTTGAGCGGAGCGAGGGTCACCGTTGCCAGCAGCTCACCGTCCCGCATCGAGATTCCGGTGACCGTTTTTAGCGAATTCCCGACTGGCCCCCCAGGCACCTTTGCACCCTCTCTCAAAACCAATCTGGGAATTCCGGCATCGGTCATCCATAAGCCAAAATCGTTGCCTGGCTTGATTGAGCTTCCCTGCACCGTTCCGCCAAAAGCCAGCATTCCGTTGGGTGCGATAACTGGGTCATTCAGGCTCTTGAATTTCGCGCCGTCGATTCCATAGGCATCGTCACCCACGGCGACGATGAGGGATGGTGTCTCCCCGGTAAAGATTCCCACTCCCACCCCCAGGTTGCTTTTCCACTTTCCGAGAAAGGCCACACCGCGACTATCGTCGATGGCGGGAATACCCACACTTGTGAAGACTGCGTTGGCAGGGATCCGTGGATCCACACCCGCCCCTGGCACCAGCGCGCCGGTGGAGGCTATGGAGTTCACCAGCGGGTCCCCGATCACCACAAAGACGTCAAAGCTTGTCTCTTGCGTGTTCCCAGCCGCATCGTGCGCCGTCAATGTGACTGTCGTCCTGCCAAAGCTGCGAATACTTCCCGGGACAGGCACTTGTGTGATATCTGTAACCTCGACATTGTCCTCCGTAATGGACTGAGTTGTATAGTCGGGCAGTATTGCCTCGCCATTTGCATCGCAGGTGATTGCCAGCGGGGCGAAACCATTCAGAGGTGCGCGTATTCCCGGCTTCGTTCCGTCGTTTACTGTCACGTCAAAATGAGTGCTTTTCGTATTACCCGCCGCATCCTGGGTCGTGATTGTGACAGCTGTTGCCCCGGCAGTCCGCATACTTCCCGCAGTGGGGCTTTGCGTAGTTTCAATGATCATTACATTGTCGTTCGTTAATGCCTGCAACGAGTAATCCGGCAACGCCACGGTCCCTCCGGGTCCAGTCGTGAGCGTCAAGGGTACAAAACCTCCTGCTGGCGGGCTGATCGAAGGCAGTGTTGTATCCACCGCTGTGGCAGTAAGGTTCATACTGTTTGTATTTCCCGCCGCATCGGAAACAGTGATGGTAACAATGATATTTCCAGGCGGGCACTGGCTTCCGGGTGGAGGTGTCTGCGTTGTGTTCGTGATACCCGCATTATCGCTTTTTATAGCTTGCGATGCATAATCAGGTAACGGCGCTGTCCCGCTCGCACCCACGATCAACGTGAGTGGAGTGAACCCGCCTGCCGGCGCGGCGACTGCCGGTATAGTCGCATCATTTACAATCACGTTGATGCTCTTCGTGCCGACATTGCCGGCAGCATCGGTGGCGGCGATCGTTACATTTGTATTGCCCGCTGAAACTGCGCTGCCCGCGGCCGGAATCTGCACGATACTCGCGACTCCCACAGCATCCATCGCCGTTGCCTGTGCAAGGTAGTCTGGCAGCAAAGCCATGCCTGCGGGCCCTGTAGCCAGCAGCGTGGGGGCGAAGGTCCCGGAAACGACAGGCTGCGTGGTGTCGCGTACTGTCACAGTGAAGCTTCCAGTCCGCGTATTTCCCGCCCAGTCCGTGGAACTCACATTCACTGTGGACGTTCCAATCGGAAACAAACTGCCACTTGCAGGGCTGACATTTAGCGAGGGCGTAGAATCCATTGCATCCGTACGTGAAACAGTGAAGTTCACCGTCCTTCCTGATGCATTCTGAGCCTCCATTACGATGGGCGCAGGCAGAGCTAAATTCGGAGCAGTCGTGTCCACTCGAAAGGTCGTTGCCGTTTGCGAAGTCCCAGCCGGGTTTGCCGCTGCATCCTGGTATGTGAGTCGAACGCTGTAAGTGCCGTCTGGAATCGCAGGCCCACTCGCAATCGCCGCAGTGCCTGAAGGATTGGCTGGATCGAAGCTGAAGCTGTGGGCTCCGGCAATGCCTTGTGAGTTTGCGAGAGTCAGCGTTCTCGTGGTATTTCCATCTTCAAAAATCAACTTTAGCGAACCATCAAGCGCTGCCTCGGGAAGAGTGAAGGATACCGGCAACGGGTTTCGCATGACCGTATTCGCGGCGGGACTCAGTAGCGTCGGAGCTTGCGTGGCGATAAAGTCGGCAACTGCCACGCTTTCGACCCACCCAGACGAACCATTATGCCGTCCACAAGGAATGAGTGCGCGGGCTCGCACCAAGTTGTTTTGGGAAAGATTAACGCCCGTCAGTTCCCAGCCTCCACTGGTGCGAGTTCCCGCGCCGAGCGGGGTCCATGAGTTGCCATCGTCTAAGGAAACTTCAAATGTGACGTAATGTGTCTCGGGAGCCGAACCGCCTCGCAGCCATTGCACGAGGCTTGGACTGGGAACGGTAAGGCTTTGGATTGCCGGGTCATTCAGGACGCGCGCCACGTAATCGCGGTCAACGCCATTTACTTTGGTAAATGCCCCTCCGAGGAGTACCTTCCCATCGCCTTGAATGGCGAGTGCATAAACTTCCTGGCTGCTGCTGGATGGAAGCTTGGCCACGAAGGTCGTGTCACGACTCCCATTTGGATGGAGCCGGGCTATGCCCTCGTTTGCCACCCCGCCCACGGTTGTAAATCTCCCTCCAATGACGATTTTTCCGTCTGCCTGTATGGCTATGCTTCTCACCGAATCAAATGCTCCGGTGCTCATGGCCGCATTGAAGGTGGTATCAAGACTGCCATCCATATTGAGGCGGGCCAAACGGTTTCTCGTCACCCCGCCAATCGTGGAGAACTCACCCCCGATCAGAATTTTGCCATCTTTCTGCACGGCTACAGCTTCTGCTATCTTATTCAAAACAGGAGCGAAGGTGGAATCGACCGAACCACTCGCATTCATCCTTGCGATGTAGTTTCGCGTGCTTCCATTGAAGCTCGTAAAGTATCCGCCGACGATAATCTTTCCGTCTGGTTGGATGGCAATGGCATAAACGCTGGAATTAGGTCCGGAGCCGGAAAAGCCACTTTCCCGTGTGCCATTTGACACTGACAGCCGGTTGATGCGGCTGATGTTATTGTTTAGTACCGTGTAGGTGCCTGCCACCACCGCCTGCCCGTCTGGTTGCAGGGCTATGCTATGAACGATATTGTCTGTCCTCGTAGTATAAGAATGGTTTACGCCATCCGGGGTAACCCTTACGATATGCTCGTTTTCAAATCCGGCCGCATTTGTGAAATCGCCTCCAATAATGAGCTTCTGATCTACTTGGACGGCTATGCTGTCTGCTGTGCCATTAGTCCCGGGATTGAAAAGTAAGTCGACTGCCCCATCGCTATTCAGCCTCGCGACTCCATATCGTCCGACTCCTGCGACGTTTGTAAAGAGCCCCACAATCAGTATTTTACCGTCAGCCTGAACTGCCACGCTGTGGACTCGAGAAGATGCGCCCGGATCAAAGCCAGGGTCGATATCACCAGGAGCACCGCGGCTTAAACCCATGCCGGCCATAATCAGCAAATTCGCCATGGCGATTTTAAAGAGGAATTTCATATGGGCTTCGTTCTAACAGGTGCTGAGATGGTCGCTCTCCGGGGGAGGGGTAAGTGCCGATGACGATGTCCCAGAGTGTCGCCAAGTCCAGATTGGATGTCGTTATTTTGAAGCTGCGGGGGTTTTTTCCATTCCACGCAGTCCTAGTGCATCGTCATGCGTGAAATGATGGGTAGAATTTCGCGAGTTTTGTGCGGGCATCTGAGGTAGTGAACTGCCACTGGATTTGTTTTGCGGATTG
>JAYUWZ010000994.1:0-2720 GCA_043753265.1 Verrucomicrobiaceae bacterium | reverse complement strand
AACACTATACAACACCCAGGCCCAACGCCCAATGCTCAGCGTGAGAGCGGTTGCCAAAAATCGTCTCCGTATCATTCGGAGCTCCGGTGGATGGCGCTTTCCGAGCCCCGCGGAGGCGGGAAGCAGCGATCCCGTGAAATTCAATAGCAGTAGGATCCCCGTGAAGTCCACGACACCCGTTCGTAAACCACAATAAAGCGCGCCCATTCCAACACCTTATGGAAGTGTTCATTGGCAGGGCCGTCGGGACGTTCAATGCGGCTTTTCAACCGGCTTGATCATCGCGACAAATTCGCCAAACGTATCTGCGATTTTGTGAAACTGCCTTTTCTTGGTCGTTTTCGCATGGAAATAATTCCGGTCGTAAAGATACACTCCCTTACCCTCTTCAGAGCACTCCAGAACAAACAATGCGCCTGATTGACTTCTCCCAATAAGAAGCGACAGGGCCTTTATATCTTCTGACATTTCGCGCATCATATATCGCAAGTCAAAAACTGCGTGCTTTTCGCCGGGATCAGTATCAATACCGAAGAGGCCATCCATATAGGTCGTTTCTTTAAGATACGGCACCCACACCTCTTGATAATTCTTGATAATTCCCCCATTATTCTCTTTTAGAAACTCCCGGTAGTCGCTTGGAAAAGCAAATCCAAATTCACCTTGGAGCTTGTCAATTTCCTCATCCGTCGTTGTCCCAAATGGTTCAATCTTCATCGGTATCAATCGTGGTTTTGTTTAATTCCGCGCGTTTCAAAGAAGCCCCACCTTTGTGCGTAAATCGAGCGTGTAGCCAGGTGGGAACTTCCTGCATAGTCTTCATATTTTGATGATGGTGCCAAGTGCTATTTTTACTCTTGGGTTTGCCGCGAAGTTCGGCCTCCTTGTCCGCTCGTCCCATGTCCGAATTATCCCCCAGTACTTCTATCGGTACGTCTTGAATGGCAAACGGCGCGAAGTCCGGAAACCCGTCAATGTATTTGACCTTGTTTCCCTCCCAATCCTCATACTCCCAAGTGCCATCGCTGTAGTAATGAACATGGCCTCCTAGTTTTTCCCACCTTTTTACGTCGGGAGAGTTGCTCGGTTTGCGAGACATCGGCAGGGCAACTTTGTAGCGGACTCCACGTTCGGGTGCCCGCCCCTTGCCACGTCTCTCGACTTTGTTCAGCACGTAGTGGATGTCGTCGAACGCATCCTGAAGCGGTCGCGACCAGTTGACCCGCTGCTCAAGCACACGTTTCAGGACGCCCATGATTCGCTTTAGGGACTCGCGTAGAAACCCTCCCACTTTCACCCCTTCACGAGCCAGTTTTACCAATTCAGCCATCCCGGCGAATGCGAGTTCGATGCCATCCAATTGCGGATTTCCTACTGCCGTCCTTATTTTATCAGCCATGCTGCTTCTGGAATCCACCATCGTCGTCTTCATCTCATCGGCAATCCGGCCATATTCGTCGGCCACAGCGTCCGCAAATGAGCCGGTGCCCGTTGGATTCGTCTGTCTTGTGCCAGCCCACTTTTCGCGAACAGATTCAAGGCCTGCGATCACCTTGATCATATTGGACATCGCCGACTGAACGAACGTCTCACGGTGCGCAGGATCTCGTGTCGCCATCCTTCCAGACATAACTTCCACATCAACAATCAGGATAATGTTACCATCTGGCGTATACGTGACTTCCATGCCGTTTGAGGTCTGCCCTTTTACTACATCGGCACCCAAATCGCGAAGCGATCGCCGGCCATCTCCAGAAAACACATTTTTCTGCAATGCTCTTTCCCCTTGCTCAAGTTCATTATCACTGACGCTTCGCCGCCTTGGCTTTTTCTCTGGAGGAAGCATCAGACGAACTGGCCGCGCCTTGGCCCGCGCTTCGATAGCCGTCCTTCCTGCCGGCGATAATCGGAATACCTTCTTTCCTTTGGCGCTAGTTCTCACCTGTCCATAAGGAACCCCCTCGGAAGTCTTTGATGTCATCAATGCCTGCTGCTCTCCACGATTCAAAGGCAGCCCCTCTTCCACCTTCATCGCTGCAGATATCAGTGCGCGCTCACGAGGGTCCGTTATCGATTTGACCCAACCCTGCCATTTCGCAGGTGTTGCTGGAACAGCTTGCGGAGTGCGTGCATCATCTCGAGATGGCTTTCCTTGCCGATCGAAAGCAGACACCTCGTGTGGCGCTTCTATGTTCGACTGGGGAAGGGCTGCGGAATTCCAACTCTCTGCAGATTTCGCATTCTCCCTCGTTGATTGTGTTCCATCGGGGATAGGAATGAGCGCTTGGCTTTGCGTTGCGGAGTCAGCCTGGGAGTGCCGAGTGTCCGCCAGAGGATGCTCCGCATTCGTTACGTTTCGTTGATTCTGCGAATTCGGTTCTCGAACGGCGATTCCATCATGGGGAAACTCTGCTCTGCCGGGTTGCTTCTCGATGCTTTCGCTGCCTAGAGGGGACGACGCCTTAGCCTGGTCGAAAGCCTCATCTCCCACCAAGGCCTCATGAGCGTTTTCTTCTGGAGGAGTTTCGTTTTCTCGAATTTCCTGCTCCCGTGCTTTGCCGCTTGATGAGTTCTTTCTCGAAAATCTTTTAAACGCATCGAGCACAGCACCGCCGATGCCCTTTACTGGTGCAATCACACGCGAGCCGAGAAAGCCACCAACGGCATTGCCTAGCAGGCTCGTTGCGTTTGCATTGGCCTCCCCGAGACCGACGACCACT
>JAYUWZ010000993.1:0-2722 GCA_043753265.1 Verrucomicrobiaceae bacterium | reverse complement strand
GGCACGGCGCAGGTGCGCTGGCAGGTCGTGTCGAAGGCGCCCTATCGCGACTTCGAACGCGCGATGCGCGAATCCGGCCTGCTCTCCACCGCCGCAATCCCAACGCCTATCACCGGCCAGCTCGCCACCGGCAAATAATCACCCGCACTCACTGCACCCATGAATACGCATTCCACTTCCATCTCCCGCCGCGGCTTTATCGCCACGACTGGCGCGGCTGTCGCCGCCACCATGCTGCCCGCCGGGGCCGCGCGCGCGCAGGCTCCCGCGAAGTATCGCCGGATGAACCTCACGGATCCCAAGGCGCCTATCGAGAGCTACAAAAAGGCGATCACCGCCATGCTCGCGCTGCCGCCCTCCGACCCGCGCAACTGGTACCGCCACGCCCTCGTGCACACGCTCGATTGCCCGCACGGAAACTGGTGGTTCATGCCCTGGCATCGCGGCTACATGGGCTACTTCGAGCAGACCTGCCGCGAGCTGAGCGGCGACCCCACGTTTGCATTTCCCTACTGGGACTGGACCGCGCTGCCGCGCATCCCGGAGATGTTTTTCGACGGGATTTTGAACCCCAACAACGACGCCTACGTGGAAAGCCTCGAGAAATTCAAACAGGAATACAGCGACCCCATGAGCGCGCTGTGGAAGTCTTTCAACGATGCGCAGATTGAGCAGCTCGCCATCCGCCAAACGGGAATCGCGCCGCCAACCCCCTACCGCTCCATGGATGTGGTGTGGAGCGACATTGCGGGCTCGCCCATGTTTTTCCCGCGCGGCTCCGCGCGGAATCTCACCCAGCAAAATCCAGGGTTCGACGAGCACACGCTCGACGCCGTCTCCATGGAGAAGCTGCTCGCGGGCCTCGCGCCAAAGGACTACATCGGTTTCGCCAGCGCAGCCTCCGAACACCACAGCACCTTTGTGGCGTGCCACATCGTCGAGGGGTTCCCGCACAACAGCGTGCACAACAATATCGGCGGCTTCATGCAGGACAACCTGTCGCCCACCGATCCGCTGTTCTTCGTGCACCACTCCAATATTGATCGCATCTGGGACATGTGGACGCGCAAGCAGCAGGCGGCCGGCGGCCCCACGCTGCCGACGACGGATTTCACCAGGTGGAGCAGCGAGCCCTTCCTCTTCTTCCGCGATGGCAAGGGCAACCCGGTGCCAAACGGCAAGGCCGGCGACTACGCGGAAATCGGCGATTTCAACTACGACTACCAGCCCGGCGGCTCGGGCGATAATGCGCCGGTCAAAAAGAAGTCGCTCCTCGCCAACAAAATGTGGGCGGGTGCGCTCGCGAAAAAGCTGCCCGCCACGCAGCACATGGCCTCCGCCGAAGTCGCTCTGCCACAAGAACTGCCCACCGAGGCGATCAAGAAAGAAGGCCCGACGCTCTTTGCAAAGGTGACGTTGAAATCCGGAGCGAACACCGACGGCGTGGACTTCAAGGTGCTGGTAAACGCCGAGGGCGACACCGCAAAAATTGGTCCCAAGGACTCAAGCTTCGCGGGTACCTTCCGCATGTTTGGGAAGCACGCCAGCCACGCGGACAACCCGGTGTCCTTCCTCGTACCCATCACCTCCGCAGTTTCCAAGCTCAGCGCCGCCAACCAGCTCGACGCCGCAAAGGACTTGAAATTGCAAGTCGTCGCCACCCGCAATGGCGCACCGGTAAATGTCGAAGTCACCGAACTCTCCGTGGGGACATTCTAACTTTTGAGACTTAACCAGGAGGCAACTAGGCGCGGAGAGCCTGTATTTGAGGGCCAAAGGCTCGATTTTATCCCAGCCTGGGGCAAGCGAGGAACGAGCGACGCCCCAGGTTTCGGTTCAAATGACAATAGCTCTGAAGGAGCGGCCCAAAAAGGTAATTACAGGCTACAGCATCGCTGCTGGCGTTTTGCGCGCTCGTGGGCGACCCTTCCAAAGAAGCCTCGCCGTATGATTTTTCGACTCGCTCTACTCCTGGCCCTCATGTGCCATCCGGGGTTTGCCGCGCCTGTCGATTCCACGAGCAAGCCCCTGCCAAACAAAGGCCGGGTGACGCTCTCTATCCCCAAGCCGCCGCCACCCGGCGAGCCGCTCGTCATCCAGGTCACAGTGGGCGAACTGCCGCGGCGCGCACGCATCGAGGTGCGCTCCGCCAAAGGCGAACTCATCGGCAGCATCTCCCCGTTTGGGCAGGGCGCAAACCGCACCGGAGGAGCGTATACCATCCCCGTGCCGCTGGAGTTGGTGATCAACCAAAAGCTCCCGCTCTGGTTTATCGTGCAGGAGGACAAAGCCGAAAGCTCCCGCATCCCCACCGATGCGGAGGTGAAGGATGTGAAAGTCAACGGCGAGCGATGAGTGCCACACATGCCATGACGCGCCCCAGGTTATCGTATCCTGCTTACGGCACGACCTTCATCACGCCGCGCATGATGTGGCAGTGGCCGGGGAAGGTGCAGAGGTAGGGGTATTCGCCAGGGGGGAGGGCGGCGATTTTCATCACCTCCGTCTCACCGGGATTGAGAAGCTTGGAAGCTTTGATGATGTCGGCAAAGCTGGGAATGTATTGCTTCGCGATGGCGTCGGGTTGCGCGGCCATTTCATCGGCCTTCTTGCAGCAGGGCTCGAGTGCGCCGGGTTTCACAATCACGAGGTTGTGCTGGAGCTGGTCGGCATCGGTGAAGACAAGCGCGATGGGCTTTCCGGCTTTCACGGTAAAGGACAT
>JAYUWZ010000992.1:0-2724 GCA_043753265.1 Verrucomicrobiaceae bacterium | reverse complement strand
AAATGATCGCGTATTACCGCACCACACCCGAGCCGCACTGGGTGAACTCCCATTCGCTCGACTTCGGCGACGCGTTGCCCGCGGAACAGCGCCAGCGGCTGCGGCGGCCGCATCCTTGGCGGCCTTGCGTGCATCGGCCACCTTCACGCGCAAGCGCTTCGCCACCTCGTTGGCCGACCAGGCGCTCACTGCCTCGCTGATGGATTTATCCGCGGCATCGAGATCCTTTGCCTCAAGAGCCTTGCGTGCCGCCTCGGAGGCTGCGATGGATTCCTTCATTTTGTCCACGGGCTTGGAGTTCAGGGTGCTGACCTCGCTGTCCGCCCTACTGGCGAGAGTGGTAAGCGTGCGTTCATTCGAGGGGCTGAGCGGGAGCCAGCGAACGCCGGATTTTTCCACTGCATCCGTCGCGGCATCATTTGCCTGCTTTTGCTTGGTGAGGAGGGCTTCGAGCTGGGTCTGCTCGGCGCCTTCGGCAGCAAACAGGCGGCGTTTATTTTCCTCGTGCTGCGCCAGGAACCGGACTTTTTGCTGGTCGGCAGCGGCCTTGATGCGGGGCACGATCTGGCGCGCGAGCTCGATGGCTTCCGGCATCGCGTAGCTGCCTGGGAAACTTTTCGCCAGCACATCATAGTAATTCATCGCCTCCACAAACTGCCCGCCTGCGGCGAGGCGCTTCATGCGGGAAAGGACGAGGCGGCCACTGATCTGCACGCGCTCATCCTGCACCTGCTCCTTGCTGAGCCACTTGCCTTTTTCCTTCAGCTCGCCCATGTCCACGCGCTTCTTTTCCGCTTCAAATTCGGCGGCCTTCGCTTTTGCGTCCTTGGCATTCGGGCTGTCTGGAAATTCAGCCACGAATCCGTTCAGCCGGTTGATGGCCGCCTGATAGTCCGAAGCCTCGAAGCTGTCCTCGGCGAGGGCAAGGCCTTTGAGTGCGGCCCATGCCACCAAGTCGGGCTTCACCTTGTCGATTTTATCGATCTCGGCCCTTTTGATGGAGCGCTCGTCCTTGATGGATGCGCTGACCTGCACTTCGATGGTGACCTGTGCGTCGGTCTCATTGAGGATGCGGCCTTCTACCTTCTCACCATTCTTGAGGGTAACGGTATCTGCTGACGCAAAGGCGGCAAGCCCTGCAAGAATTGTCAAACTGCGGAGGAAAAAACTCGGTCTAAGCATGAGGGTGCATAGTGAAGCAAAGCCTGTGCATGGAGAAAAGGGAAAGTTCCTCTCCCGTGCCAGTTGTGTGAAATCGAACCCATTATTCATCTAAGCCACAAAAGCCGGAGCCGACCATTCTCGAAGGCGGCTTGAAGGTGGATGGCGCTCTCCGAGCCCCACGGCTCTGCCGTCTCTTCGCGAGTTACCATTGGGCAGGAGAAAGCACAGCGCGAAGCACACACCTTTTAAATAGTAGCCTCCGGCTGCAATCACACAAGAATGGCAACGAAAACACAGGTTTTCAGCCCTGATGTGAGAATTGATTTGATGCGGAGCAGCGGCGCACGATTCTCGCGGGAATGGCGCGTATCGCAGAGGAAATCATCGAGCAAATCGCAGCGGCGAATGACATCGTCGAGGTGGTGGGCCAGTATGTACGCCTCAAGAGGGCCGGCGCGACCTACAAGGGGCTGTGCCCCTTCCACACAGAGCGGACGCCTTCCTTTACCGTCAATCCACAGCGCCAGATGTTCAAATGCTTTGGCTGCCAGACGGGCGGCTCGGTGATCCGCTTCGTGATGGAATTTGAGCACACGGATTTTCTCACCGCCGTGCGCAAGCTGGCCGCGCGGGCGAATATAGCCATTCCCGAGGCGGAGATGAGTGCCGAGGATCATGCGCGCGCAGGGCTGCGGGGGCGGCTGCTGGCGCTGCATCACGAGGCGGCGGATTTCTTTCACATGCAGTTGATGCGGGTCAGTTCCGCGGAGCCTGCACGGGATTACCTGAAAAAGCGGGGACTCACCGCCGAGGTGGCCAAAAGCTGGAAGATCGGCTACTCGCCAGATACTTGGGACGCGCTGCTCTCCCACCTGCAGGAGCGCGGCTACAAGCAGGAGGAACTGGTGGCGAGCGGGTTGTTTTCCCAAAAGGAAGACACCAAGCGGCTTTACGATCGGTTTCGCGGGCGTCTCATGTTCCCCATCTGCAATGAGAGCAATGAGGTCATCGCCTTCAGCGGGCGCGTGCTTTTTGCCGAGCAGAGCCCCGCGAAATACGTAAATTCGCCGGAAACGATGCTCTTCATCAAGGGAGCAGTGCTTTTCGGTCTGAACAAGAGCAAGCGCGCCCTGCTCGACAAGAAACAGGCGATCGTATGCGAGGGGCAGCTCGACGTAATTGCTGCCTTCGAGGCGGGCGTGCAAAACGTCATCGCCCCCCAGGGCACCGCATTCACGCCGAGACAGGCGAAAATTTTGAAGCGGTATGTGGAGGACGTCGCATTGTGCTTCGACGCGGACAGCGCGGGCGACAAGGCCACCGAGCGGTCGCTGAAATACCTGCTGGGAGAGAGCATGCTTGTGCGCCGGGTGGACATGCCGCAGGGCGAGGACCCGGATTCCCTGATTCGCAAGGCAGGGCCCGAGGCATTTTTTACCCGGGTGAAGGAGGCAAAAGATGTTTTCGAATACCAGATGGACCGGTTCATCGGGCAGGATGACTTTTCCACACCACGCGGCAAAGTGACGGCAACCCGCAAGATGGCCGAGTTTATAAGCC
>JAYUWZ010000991.1:0-2726 GCA_043753265.1 Verrucomicrobiaceae bacterium | reverse complement strand
GTGTTGAACCAGAAATCGAAAGACATCACCTCGAACACTGCGGTGACCATCAAACGTGAGTCGTTCGAGATCACCGGCAATACCATGAAGTTCAATCTCCAGACCCGCCAGGGAACTCTTGGTGGAGGCGTGCGGATGCTGATTTACGACATGGACAAAATCGGCACCGAGGGGAAACCTGCCGTGGAATTTGAGAAGCCCAAAGAAGAACCCAAGAAATGAAAAGACGCTCTTTCCTAGCCGCAGTGGCACCCATCGTCGCGTTCGCCGCGCCTGCTTTTGCCCAGACCGGAGCTTCCGGTGGCCGGCTGGCTCCCACTGGCAAACCCGCCGAGGCCGCTGCCGGCGCGCCGGAGAAAGCCCCGGCCAAGCCCGCCAAGGCCAAGGGTCCCACGGAAATCACCGCCAAGGAGGGCATGCTGGATAACAAATCCAACCTCGCCGTCTTCAGTGGTGACGTGATCGTGAAGTCGCCGGAGTACGACGTGAACTGCGACAAGCTCACCATCTACCTCAAGCCTGACAAGGGTTCCGTGGAGCCAAAGGCCGAGGTGAAGGCGATCGGTGATGACGACGCGCCTGCTGATAAAAAGGACAAGAAGGAGAACAACAGCCGCATCGACAAAGCCGTGGCCGAGGGCAACGTGAAGATCCTTCAAATCAAGCCCGCAGCCGGTGGCGGCAAGCCCGAGAAATACTACGGCACGGGGAAGAAAGCCGTCTTCGACAATAACAAGCAGACCTGCACCCTGAGCGGTTGGCCGCGCGTGCAGCAAAGCGTGGGTGGCGCGCTCGATAAAGAGATCGTTCCCCTCGAAGAAGGCGTTGTGATTTTGATGAGCCCGGATAAAATCGAAGCAATTCAGGGACGCACTACATGGCGCCTGATCGATTCATCTGGACTGGAAGCTCCCAAAGACGCTCCAAAAAAGGAAAACCCCTAAACGAATATAGATGCCAGTGACAGCCCAAGCCCCCGAAGCCAGCCGCACAGCGGCCACCGGGGATCCCATTCTCGAGACCGACCAGTTGGTGAAGATCTACGGCGGCCGCGCAGTGGTGAACGGTGTGGATATCAATTGCCGGAAAGGCGAGATCGTCGGCCTGCTCGGCCCCAACGGCGCAGGAAAGACGACCAGCTTTTACATGATGGTCGGCCTGGTCCGCCCGAATTCCGGCACGGTGCGCTTCAACGGAGCGGATGTGACGGATTACGCCATGTTTCGCAGGGCGCGCATGGGCATGGGCTACCTCCCGCAGGAGGAGAGCATCTTTCGCAAGCTCTCGGTGGAGGACAACATCAAGGCCATCCTCGAAACAACGGACATGAACCGCACCGAGCGCAAGGCGCGATGCGAGGAATTGCTCGAGCAATTCGGCATCGCCCACGTGCGCAAGCAAATGGCCCTCACGCTCTCCGGCGGTGATAAGCGCCGCCTCACAATCGCGCGTTCGCTCGTCACCAGCCCCTCGCTGCTAATGCTCGACGAGCCCTTCAGCGGCGTGGACCCCATCGCCGTGCAGGACGTGCAAAAAATCGTGAGCGGATTGCGCGAAACCGGCCTGGGCATTCTCATCACCGACCACAACGTGCGCGAAACGCTCAGTATCGTGGATCGCGCCTACCTCATCTACGAGGGCCGCGTGCTCATGCAGGGCACCAAAGATTACCTCATCAACAATCCTGAGGCGCGGCGCCTGTATCTCGGCGAAAATTTCTCGATGTAGATGCCACTTCAAACTCCACCGCAAATGCATGTGCGACGCCCCAGCGGAGCGCCAGCGGTGGAAGTTTCGCCCGCATTGGCCCCTATGGTTCCATTGCCTCAAAAGCAGGAGGGCATTTGCCAATTTCAGCGCAGCGCGCACACGTGCGCCGTCGTAACTTTCCCCCCGGAAAAACAAAACAAAATAGGAGACATACAATGCAAACTGCAAACGTGAACGTTCCCATCCGCGTCACAGGACGCCATGTAAGCATTACGGAGCCCATCCGCGCCTACGCCGAAAACAAGGTCGAGCACATCCATCTGGACTACCCGCGCATCATTGAGGCGCATGTGATTCTCGACGTGGCCAAGCACCGGCACACCGCTGAAATCGTGCTTCATTGCGCCAACCACATCACCATCGAAGCAGATCACGAATGCGACGACATGTATGCGGCGATTGACGGGGTAATCGCGAAGATCACTCAGCAAATGCGCAAGTACAAGACGAAGATGCTGCGCACGCACCGCCCGAAGCGCGGCGAGCAAAAGCACTTTCAAGAGCACGTGCTGCAAATCGACGAGCACTTTGAATCCCACGACGAGTCGGAGACGCAGGCCCTCCACACCGAGCAGCATGTCGTGCGTTCGCTGTTTGTTGACGAGGCGGTGATGCAGCTCCAACTCGCAGCCACCAAGGCATTCATCGTCTTTCAAAATGCGAAGACCGAGCGCGTGAACATCATCCACCGCCGCCGCGATGGCAGCGTAGCCCTGATCGAACTCAACATGCCGCACTGACCCTGCGGCCTGGCAAGTATTCCATAGAAGCGCCGCCGGGGCCCAAAAGCCTCGGCGGCGTTTTGTTTTGCAGCGTGTGCTTTAGATTTTGTCCGCGAAAGGTCAGTCACGCTTCGATACCAGACAGAACCTCCCCTTTTTTAGAGCGGTTGCCGAAAATAATTTCCGGTTCGTGAAAGAATTTGCTTGTACGGCGGATCGGTTTCTGATCTAGGC
>JAYUWZ010000990.1:0-5904 GCA_043753265.1 Verrucomicrobiaceae bacterium | reverse complement strand
CGCACTTTACAAGCCCGAGCCAGTGAAAGGCCCGGCTCCCAAAGTAGCCCCAGCCACAGTGGCGGCGGCGGTGAGCCTGGAAACGCCCAAGCAATAGCTGCATGGCCATCCGCGACTCGTTTGCGACCAAGCTCCTTTTCGTTTGCAGCCGGAACCGGATGCGAAGCCTCACAGCGGAACGAATCTTCACCGGTATTCCCGGCTATGAGGTGCGCTCCGCGGGCACGCAGCCGGAGGCGCGGGTCGTGGTGAATGAAGGGCACATCGGCTGGGCGGACGTCATTTTCGCGATGGAGAAATCGCATCTCAACCGGATGCGCCAAAAGTTTGGCGATGCCATGGACGGAAAGCGCGCCATTGTGCTCAATATCCCCGACGATTACGAAGTGATGCAGCCCGAACTTATCGAGGAACTGGGGGCAAAAGTGAGCATGCACATCGCACTTCCCGACACAGCGGAATGAACGCCCTCGATTCCATCCGTGAACTCATTTGCACCGTCGCTGCCAGCAACCGCTTCCAGCAGGATCGACTGGCCAATGCCACGAACGTGGCCAGCATCGAGGAGTTTCAGGCGTGCGTGCCATTTACCACCAAGGCGGAGATTGCCGCCGACTTTGCGGCGCATCCACCCTACGGGAGCAATCACACCCACCCGATCGCTCACTACACGCGCTTTTGCCAGACGAGTGGCACCACCGCGCAGCCTCTCGCCATTCTCGACACCAGTGAAAGCTGGGACTGGATGCTCGGGAACTGGATACGCATCTACAAGGAAGCGGCAGTGCCCCCTGGCGAGATCGTTTACTTCGCGTTTTCCTTCGGGCCATTCCTCGGCTTTTGGACCGCTTTCGAGGCCGCCACCAAGCATGGCTGCCTGTGCATTCCCGGTGGCGGACAGGGCAGCGCGGCACGGCTGAGGGCCATCATCGCGCATCGTGCCCGGGTGCTATGCTGCACGCCCACCTACGCACTGCACCTCGCGGGCACGGCGGAGAAAGAGGGCATCCGTTTGGAAGATTCAGCGGTGGAGAAAATCATCGTCGCTGGCGAGCCCGGCGGAAGTGTTCCCACGGTGCGCGATCGGATTTCCAAAGCTTGGGATGGCGCGAAGGTAATTGATCACTATGGCATGACCGAGGTGGGCCCCGTGGCCTACCAGAGAGTCGGCGAGCGCGATGCGCTGCACATCATTCAGGAAAGTTATTTCGCCGAGATCATTCATCCTCAAACCCTCGCCCCGGTGCCAGCAGGAGAGCTTGGTGAGCTCGTTCTCACCCCGCTGGGCCGCACCGCGTGGCCGCTGTTTCGCTACCGCACGGGCGACCTCGTGCGCCGCAAGCCCGGCGAGGGATTCCAGCTTGATGGCGGCATCATTGGCCGCGCCGACGACATGGTGGTCGTGCGCGGCGTGAACGTATGGCCCAGCGCTGTGGACGCCGTGGTGCGAGGCATCGCCGAGATCGCCGAATACCGCGTCACCGTCTCCCGCACCGGCGAAATGGCCGAGCTTTCCGTGGAGATCGAATCACCCGACGAATCCAGCGCGTCCCGGCTGGAGAAGGCGCTCTCGGACGCGTTCACGCTGCGTATTCCGGTGGCAAGGGTGGAGTCGCTGCCGCAGTTTGAATTGAAGGCACGGCGGTGGAGGTAAAAGTGGGTGAGCTTCGCCCGCGTTTCTTGCGTCGCTTTGGAACATTCACTTTTCATCGCTGACGCCGAGTGACCTCCTCAGCAGAAGCTACCTCAGCTTCCGCAAAAGCTCCTCTGGTGCATCCAGCGGATCCAGCGTCCGCACCAACCCCTGTTTATCCAGCAGCCATACCGATGGGAGGGCGTTTATTCCTAGCGCCTGCACGACAGGTCCGTCCCACGATTTTCCATCGCATGCCACTGCGGGCAGGGGCCCCTCGGCGGAGAGAAACTTCCTGAGTTCCGCAAGTTCGGTGTCCAGGCTCACTGCCACAAAGCCCGCACCCTGTGTCTCCGCGAGTTTTCGCATCTCCTTGAAGATTGCGCAGGAGGGCTCCGACCACGTTGCAAAGAAGACCACCACGACGGGTTTGCCCCTCCAGTCCTTCACGTCCACGCGTGCTTGATCGAGCCCGGTGAATCGCAGTGGCAGTTGCTTTCCGATCCAGGCCAACCGCTTCATGTCATCGGCAATCTGCGCCTGCACATCGGGATCCTTTGTGCGCTTTTTGGCATCCAGCAGGAGCTGCTCTTTTGTTTTCACGTCGCCGTCGAACAAAGTGGCGACCTCCACCAGCAGTGGGCCCACGCGCCGATCTTTGGGATGCGCACGCTCAAAACCCCGCGCGGTTTCCATGAGCGAGAGGCGTTCCTCTTGAGAGGGGCGCTTCCCTCTCCATTGCCGCATGCGCAGGGCTATGCGGGCAAAATCGACTTCCACAACCTGCTCCGGCGTCGCGAGCTTTTCCGCATCGGCGATGAGGCGCTCCGTTTCGGGCGGCGAGGGTTCCCCGCGCAAATCCGCGCGCAGGGCCACAAGCCTCGCGAGGCGCAGGCGCGTCTCGAAACCCCGTTCGTCCCCACCATACTTCGCTAAAAAATTCCGCAGCGCTTTTTCCTGCTTTTCCGTGTGCGCCAGGGAAATGGCCATTGCCTCCGTGGCCGACTTCGGTTGCACCCCGGGGCCTGCGTCGAGCGCCACGATTTTCTCCCAGTCCTCCCCCGCCCCCGCCATTGCGAAGGTGCCGAGACATAGCAGCAGCCGCAGCGAGCGCATGACGCTATTTGGCGCTCTCCTTGGGCACGATGACCACGTGCACCGGGCGATGATCGCTCGCCTCGAACCAATAGGGCGAGCGATACACGGTGGAAGTTTCCCGCTTTACCTCGGGCCAAAGGCCCGTGGAAACGAAAAGGTAATCGATGCGCGAATACTGATCCGCCGTGCGCCAGTAGTGGGTCCAGCGGTCGCCCAGCGAATCCTTCGCCCACAGGTCGGTCATGTGCAGGGGCGAACCTTTCGCACCCACGATCTCGGAAAACATCGGCTCGTTCTTGGTGTCGTTGCAATCTCCGTAGCAAATGAGGTTGGCATCGGGCGTGGCCTTCAGCACGGCATCCAGGTGCTCGCGCAGTTTCGCCGCCTCGTGCCGGCGGATGAGCGCCTCGCCAGCGGGCGTGGGTAGCTTGGATTTCAGGTGCACGCCCACGCAGCGCAGCTTGTAGTCCGGCGTCACCTGCACGGTCACATCGAGAATGCCGCGCTTCATCTCCTCCTCCACGCCGTTCAGGGTAAAGGTGACCTTCTTTACGGAGTTGCGTTCCACGATGGGAAAACGGCTCACGAGTGCCACGTGGCGATCCGGGTCGCCGGCTTGCAGATACTCGCTGTGCTTGTAGTCGAGCCCGGCCTTCGCGAGGCGGGCCTTGAAGTCCTCAAACATTTTCTCCGAGCCCATCTCCGAGACCCCGAGGATGTCCGGGTTGATGTCGCGAATGACAGAGATCAGCGATTCGATTTCCTTTTCCGTCTTCGGTCTCGCACGGTGCTCCGCAGGGGCGACCTGATCGGCTCCGAGGTAATTACGCACGTTGTAGGAGCAAAAAGTGATTCCCTTGGCGGGATCGCGCTCCTCGGCCACAGCGGCGAGGGCGGAACAAAACAGGGCGAGGAGAAAGCGTTTCATGGGCAAGTGGTACAGTGCGTAGCAAAGAAAAAGGCCCGCCTCCAAGGCGAGCCTGTTTCTGTGAAGTTTGCGTGGGTGAGATTAGGCCTGCTTGGCGGGTTCAACCGGCGGCACTGGGGCCACGGGAGGCACAGGCGCGCTTGGCGGCGGCACTTCCTGCCCGGATTGGGCATACGTCCCGGCGGGCTGCTGGGTCTGCATGGGCTGCTCGATCTGCGGCGGGTGCTGATAGGCCGTCTGCGAAGTCGGCGCGGGCTCGCGCAGGATCTCATCGTGGATATCGTTCTTGGCTTTCGAAAATTCCTTGATGGCCTGGCCAAGACCGCGGGCGAGTTCGGGGAGCTTCTTGGCTCCGAACATGAGGAGCAGGATAACCAGAATGATTATCGTGTTCCCGGGTGTAAACATTGCGAGAGTTGCTGTAGTCATTGAGTGCGTAGGATGGTGGTATGTAGCACCGCGTTTGGCGGCGCGCAACCAGCGTTTCATCGGGACAATCCCTGTGTCCACTACTCATTAGGCCCCGTTCTTTCAAAGGCAACTGCCATTTCCGAGCGTCCAGGAATAGGGGCCGGAATGGCTTCTCAGTCCTTATCCTCATCGTCCTTCATGGCCCGACCGAGGGCACGGGCGAGTTCGGGCAATTTCCTGGCCAGGAACATGGAGAGCAGGATGACCAGAATGACCACCGTCATCCCCGGCGTAAACATTGCGAGAGTAATCATGGAGCGCGCAACCAGCGTTTCATCGGGACAATCCCGCATCCTCGCGCTCGTTAGCGGTTTCAACTGCTGGCAAAGCATCAATGGGACAGTGCTTGCGAAACGAAAGTCGGGACTTCGGATGCAGTTCCCGTGCAGGAGACTCGACACCGTGCCGGTTTCCGCGCAACACTCCGCTCGCGATGGCAGACGAAACGTTGAACACTCATCAGAAGGCGCTGAAGATTAACCTCAACAAACGGTGGTACGGAAGTTTCGCCGAAATCGGGGCAGGACAGGAGGTCGTGCGCTGGTTCTTCCGGGTGGGTGGCGCAAGCGGCACGGTGGCAAAAAGCATGTCGGCCTACGACATGGCGGTGAGCGATGCCATCTACGGCAGCAGCGGGCGCTACGTCTCACGCAACCGCCTGCAGGCGATGCTGGACCACGAATTCCAGCTCAATATCGACCGTCTCTCCGCCCAGCGTGGGGACAGCACCTCTTTCTTCGCATTTGCGAATACCGTGGCCACCCGGAACTTTGCCGGGACCAACGAGTGCCACGGCTGGATGGGTGTCAAATTCCAGGCCCAACCCCACGATGTGGCGAGCCAGATTATCATTCACGTGCGGCTGCTCGACAATGACGCCCAAGCCCAGCAGGAGGCCCTGGGCATCATCGGCGTGAGCCTTTGCTACGGAGCATTTTTTCTCCACCACGAGCCGGAAGCCCTCGTGGAGAGCCTGCTCGACAGCCTGACCACCGCACGCATCGAGGTGGACATGATCGAGGTGAGCGGCATCGAGTTTCGCAATGTCGACAACCGGCTCATGGCCTTGAAGCTCGTGCAAATCGGCCTCAGCGGCGCCGCCATGTTTGGCCCGGATCGCGCGGTGCTCCAGCCTAGCGAGGTCTTCTATCGCAAGGCCGCTCTGGTGGAGCGCGGAAGCTTTCGTCCCCTCACCCACGTGAACATAGACATGATGCGCTCGGCCGTGGAAAAATTCACGAGCCACGAATCGGTGAAAGGCAAGCCGGTGTTGCAGGTGATGGAACTCACCATGCACAATCTCATGGCCACCGGTGCCATGGATCGCCGCGACTTCCTCGCCCGCGCCGAGGTGCTGGGTGCCTGCGGCCATACGGTGCTCATCTCCGACTACAGCGAATTCTACCGCCTCGCAGCCTACCTCGGACGCATGACCACCGAGCGCATCGGGCTGGTGCTCGGCGTCCCGACTCTCATCGAGATCTTCCAGGAAAAGTATTACGCACAACTCCCCGGCGGCATCCTGGAGAGCTTTGGGCGGTTGTTTAAAAACAACCTCAAGCTCTTCGTCTACCCCGTGCAGGACGCGGTCAATGGCTACCTTTCCACGGTGGATACCGTGAAGGTCGCCCCGGATCTGCAAAAGCTCTACGAATACCTCCGCGACCGTGGCAGCTTCGTGGGGCTCGATAACTTCAACCCCAATTTCCTCCACATCTTCAGCCGCGACGTGCTCAAGCGCATAGCCGACCGCGACCCCGGCTGGGAGGAAATG
>JAYUWZ010000989.1:0-5906 GCA_043753265.1 Verrucomicrobiaceae bacterium | reverse complement strand
GATGCCGTTTGCGTTAGTCGCAAACTGCAAACATGAGACGCGCGCTTTCCACTTGTTCGCGCTCTATGCGCGCCGCTTCCCGTTCCGCGCGCAATTGCGTTTCCCCCTGTGCGAGATACTCGCGAAAGGAGCGGTCTTGCTTATGCGCGGCCGTCCGGTGGTGGTGTGCTTCGCCCGCGTATCCCTCGCCAAGCGTCGCGCGCATCGCGCGGCGCAAGTGGCGGAGTGCAACGCGAAAATTGGCAAGGTGGCGGCGTTCCCCGCGCGCGCGTTCGTCGCGAAAAGCGGCTTGGCAAAGGGTGTGCAAGCGGCGTGCGTCGCGAGTCACGCGGTTGCGAGTGCTGGCAATTTCCTCCGCTTCCGCCGCGCGTTCCACTTCCCGGTGTGCGCGCGCGCTTTCATCTTCCAAAAGTCCGCTGTGAAAATCCGTTGCTTGCAACACTTCCAAGCTATCCGTGAGTGACTCGCGAGCGGTTTTCCTTTTCATTCCCAGCGTGGCGCGCGCAGCGGTGAAGCATTGTTTCCAGTGCGCGAAGGAAAGAGGAACAAGGCCAAGCATCACGCGACACGGGAAGCACTCCCCGTGCTTTTGCAATTCCACGCTAGGGGAGAGCGCGGGAACAAGCGCAACCTTTGGCGTTTCGCTCCGATAGGCAACGCCGAGCGCGTGACACAAAGTGCGCGGATCGGTGGGAGCGGAGAGCAAGGCGAGTGTCACGGCGCCGAGTACTTCCGCGCGATCCGTTTCCGATAGCGGGCGCGCGGTTGTGCCGTTGAAACTCACCGTCTTTTTCCCGGGTGCGGGAGTGTATCCCGTCACCACTTTGCGGCGCGCGTTGCTTCCGCGCGCGTGGCGGGGAGTGGCATCGCGTTGTGAAGCGCGTAGTTTTGGATTTTCCAAGCGGTGAATAATGGCACCCGCCAAAGCCGCGAAAGGATGATGGGGAAGCGGAGAGAGCGGCGCGCATTTGGCGCGCGCCACAATTTCCACGGGCGCAAAAGCGTGGCGGGTGTGCTTGGCAAGTGCGGCGTAAATGTCCCGTCCCGTTTTCCCGGTGGGAAAATGCACAAGGCGAGAATTCAACCAGACTGTTAGCGGTGAAGTGCGGATAATCATAAGGCGTTATTTGTATGCGTTATCGCATACATTGAGAAGCGCAAAGCGTTTGCGTCTCTCACTTTCTTCCCCTTGGGGTGTGAGATTTTCGCGTTAGCGTCGCGCGAGTGAAACGCGCTTGCGTCTCTCTCTTTTATCCCCTTGGGGTGTGAGAGTTTCACCCTTAGCTAAGGGCGCATTTCCCCGCGTATGCTTACTTATACATAAGGAAGCATATCTCCCCGCCCGACCATTACGGGACGCGCCGTCCGCGTTTCCGGGGCTCCCCGTCGGTGCTTTGGGTGGACAGCCAAGCGTTGATAGCGAGGAGCAATTCGGCATTGGGCACTTGGCGTGCGAGGATGTTTTGAATGCTCTGCTGCCAGGACCGTTCAGTCCGTCCGTAGCGAGAAGCCAAATGGCGCGCCAGTTCCGCTTTGCGCCCGTGTCCGGAAAGAAGCTGTTTTACGCCTTCTCGCCAAGCATCCACCTCTGGAGTCGGCTTCATGCTTCCGGGTGATCGTGAATCAACCTCGCCTCACCATTCTTCCATAGCACGAGAAATGGGGCCGATATCTCGTAAAATGCCTGCACCCGGTCCTCAATCCCGTCGCTCTCGGTGCGAGTCGGCGGAGCGTCCATGCCGGCAACGTAGCGGGCAACGTCCGGTGGAAGTACCAGCGCACAGCAATGGTATTCAGGCCAACGCTCGCGAGGCACGGTCCGCAAATCCACTGGCGGCTCGGCATCACTCCCGGCAGGAGACGCAATGCCTAGAGTGCGGAGCGCTTGCTCAGTGCGCGGCGTCAGTGGTGGCGGTTCGTCGGACATGGAATTCATGGAGTGTGGTTTGATAGTTTATGGAAGGCGAGGCGATTGCCGCGCTCTACCACCGCTTCCCCTTGGGGTGTGAGACTTTCGATCAGAGGGCAAAACGCGCTCCAACGTATTGGGGCGCGATGAGGGTCCGTAAAATCCTTACGTAAGGATATTTTGCGCCCTTACGTAAGGATGGCGGAGTTGACAGGGCGCGTAGCTGGCATGTCGAACTACGTTGTTACTGCGGCGAATGTGCGGGCGAGTGCGAATGCCACGAAGGAGCATGGGCTTGCGGGGGTCGCGCTCACGCAAGGGCAGTCAGTGTATCTCGACACGGCGGATGGGAAGCTGAAGCAGTACGATGCGAATGGGAGCGGAGACGCGAAGGTATTTCGCGGCATCACGCTCAATGCGGCCGGGGCCGATCAGCCGGTCACCATTTGCCGTGAAGACCCGGATTTCACGCCGGGTTGCACTCTGGCGATCGGCGACACAGTAATTGGGTCGGCAACGCCCGGGGCGATCTGTCCAGACGCGGATGCGGTGGCAGGCTGGTTCAAGACGATCCTTGGAACGGCGAAAACCACCACGACGATGAACTTCAAACCCGTGGCCGCTGGCGCGGCTATCGCATAGCATGGCGGCACCGGAATGGATTGAAATCTTTCGGGACGCCTACACGGCGGCGGAACTGGATGCCCGGATCGCGGAACTCAAAAAGGAGATTTCTGTGTACTCGGCACAGGCGGTCGGACAGAAAAACTACCAGAAGGATCTCAAGGAGCTGAAAGACCAACTTTCCGCCGCCGTGCGCGTGAAAATGCAGCGCGCAGGGAAGGCCGGCCCGCGAGTCACGGTGACGGATCACCGGCAAGTATGAGCGGGCTCCTGCGCATCTTCTGCTGGATGACGAAGGCGGCGACCTGGCTGTTTCTGACCGGGTTCGCGGTGGGGTTGTTCGCGGCGTTGTGGATGTCAACCCGGTCGCAGAGGGGAGGAAAGTGAGCCGACCATCCGGAATGCAGATGGGATGGATGGACCGATTCGTGGCGTTCTTCTCGCCGGAGACGGCGCTCTTTCGCATGCGGGCGAAGCAGCGACTGGTCGAGTTTGGCTACAACGATTCGCCGTGGCGCCGCGGGGATTCGGGCGGGATGTCGAAGAACGCTTCCTCGGAATCCTGGGCGAAGAACAGCGACCGGATGAAGGCGATGTGGGATGCACGGGATCTCACGCGGTACGATTGGATCGGCGGAGCGATTGGACGAGTGGCGCTTTACGTCGTCGGAAACCTGGAGTGCAAATCGAACACCGGGGATGCGGAGATCGACAAGGTCTATGACGACTATCTCCACGCGTGGGCAGGTGACGAAACGGACGACGAAGGTTGTTATCCGTGCGATTTCACGGGCCGTCATCGGCTGAGCAAGCTGATCCAACTCGCGTTCCTGGCGATGCTCGTGGATGGCGACTTCGGATTTGTGGTCAGGGAGACGCAAGATGCCGAAGGAAAGCCGCGGATTCAGTTGCAGTGCGTCGAGGCGGACCGCATCGGCTCTCCCATCGATGCGCTGCAGAGCGAGACGTATATTTCTGGCTTTACCATCGACCAAGAGACGGGACGGATTGTGAGCGTGCGCGTCTATCAGCGCACGCGGATGGGGCAGTACGTGAAGCCGGAGGAAGTGGCTCCGCAGGATTTCATTCATCTCTGGGACCCGGAACGCACGGACCAGTATCGCGGGGTGACTGCCCTCCTGCGTTTGTTGAACGATGCGCGGGACATTCGGGAGACGCTGGAGGCGGAGAAGGTCGCGATCAAAGAACAGGCGCAATACGCGGCGTTCGTCACGTCCAAGGACCCGAATGCGCGGAATGGCGCGGATGCGTGGGAGGAGACGACGAAGAATGGAACGAAGATGCAGAAGGCGGAATACGGCAAGGTGCTGACTCTGGCGGAGGGCGAAGGCGTTTCGTTTGCGAATCCGGCGGCGCGACCGAGCGGATCGTTCATGGCCTTCATGCAGCTCGTGATCCGCAAAATGGCGGTGTCGCTGGGGCTGTCCTTTGGTTTTCTCTGGGATTTGTCGATGCTGGGTGGCGTATCTCAACGCGTAGAGGTGCGCTCGGATGAGCGGCGCATCCAGTATTGGCAGCGAAACCTGATCGACCGCTGCCTGCGCCGCATTCGCCGGGTGGTGCTGGCCTATGGGGTGGCACGGGGCGAGATCCCGGCGCATCCGAACATGGCAGTGTGCGCCTGGCATTTTGGAGAGCGAGTCATCACGGACGCGGGATATGAGGTGCAGAACGATCTCGCGATGATGCAGGCGAGCGTGGTGGCGTGGGATGATGTGGCCACGAAGTACGGAAACGGGAGCAATCTGCGGGATATCATGCGCCGGAACGTCGCGGCGGTGCGGGCCGCCCAGCAGGAAGCAGCGGAGGGCAGCGTGCCCATTGAGCTTTTCGCACCGGGGCTGATGCCGAATGCAACGCAACTGCTCGCGGCGATGAATACCTCACCTGATGAGGTCAATCCCCCGCCGCCAGTGCCGGGCAGTCTCGAAGCGGTCGGAGAAAAGGGCGCGGCGCAGATTGTTGATTTGTTGACCAAAGTCGCCACAGGACAAATGGACCCGGAGAGTGCAGTGCAAACTCTCGTGACGGTCTATGGGCTTTATCCCGAGCAGGCGCGGAAGATTGTGCCGTCGGGCACCCACGAGAAACACAAATCGGATACCATGTGAAGGATCGTGCCGAATTCCTGAATTAGCCGCCTTGCCCCCAGAGCCTGAGCGGCGTTACCTGTCTACATCTCCTATGCAACCCATGGATGACACAGACAATCTGGACGACGTCTTCAACGACGTCGTCTACGACAACAACGCTCAAGAAGTTTTTAAGAAACTTCAGGACCTCGATAACCAACGGGATAGACTTGTTTCCAGATGGGTCTGGGAGCTGATGCAGAACGCTCGTGGAATCGCCGGCTCGCAACAGGATCTTAAAATCGAGCTGGTCGTCGAAGCCCATCATCTACGGTTTCGCCACAACGGGGCTTTCTTCAAAGATCGCGAAATTGCTCATCTGATTTTACACGGCTCTACTAAAACGGATCAGCGCGATATCGGGAAGTTTGGTACTGGCTTTATCACGACGCATCTTCTTTCGCGGTCCGTTAATGTGCGCGGAAGCTTAGCCGATGGCCGCACGTTTGATTTTGTATTAAATCGCGGAGGAAGCAGTGCTGCAATACTGCGGGAGGCGATGAAAAAGTCCAAGGAGGACTTCCAGAATTCCTTAACGCAAGCTCATCCGCCTCTTCAAGAGCCATACACAACCGAATATTCCTACCCCCTCGTCGACTCTGTTCGAGAGGTTGTAGCGAAAGGCATTGAAACCCTTTGCGCATCTGCACCATATATCTTTGCGTTCAATCCAATGTTGAGGGGATTGAAAATCACGACGCCAACAAAATGCGTCGATTTGGACCAAGAGGAGCTGGCATCGCCGGTACCGGAAATGCGTTCCATTGCGGTCCGGAACGCAATCGACAAAAGCGAACAAACAATTCTATTTACGGCCAACAAGGATATCACAGCGGCGATTGCTCTCGAAAGGGACGATCAAGTTCGAGTGCCGTCAGGTGTGCCCCGGCTCTTTGTAGCGTTTCCGTTGAACAACACGGAAACTTTCTGCATTCCGTTGGTGCTAAATAGCGAAAAGTTTGTGCCCAAAGAGGATCGAGATGGTCTCTATCTCGGAACGAGCGCCACCGAAGTTAATAAAAAGAATCAAGAGCTATTTGAAATGGGTTGCCAGGAAATTGTGTCCATGGTTACGGCAGCCGCGGCAAACAATTGGGGAAACGTAGCGGCTGCTACATATCTACAAGCCGCAGCGATTCCCACTTGGGCAGACGAAAATTGGTTAAAAGTAACAATCCGCGAAGTGCTTATCCGCGGATTCCGCCAGAATCCGCTACTCC
>JAYUWZ010000988.1:0-2733 GCA_043753265.1 Verrucomicrobiaceae bacterium | reverse complement strand
GTAAAAGTGCGCAGGTCGTATTGATGATTTGGGCACAAATTTCCGAATCCCAGCGCTCCCTTTTTGACAGGATTTACAAGATTTTCAGGATTAAACAGGATTGTTCCTTTTCGCTTATCCTCAGACGAAATGAATGCTTCCATGTTGGGTGGTGCGAACGTCGGGGACCAGTCACCTCATCTCCGCACAGAAAATCACGCCCCATACTATGGTTCTCAGGATAACAAGCGTTGCCGCTACTTGAACGCGTCCTTGATGTTCTCCATCGGAGCTTCCTCTTTTTTCTTGGGTGCCGGTTTTTTGTCGGCACCAAGCCCGATTTCCCGGTCGGTCCCGGCCTGGCCTGAGTCGTTCGCCCATATGCCATTTTTACCGCCGGGAGTGGGTGCCGGGCGCTTCACGTTCAGCTTCACGAGCTTGAAATTGGTAAAGTAACTTTTCCCCGCGGCCATGGTTCCTTCAAAGGTGTAGGCCTTCAGGGTGATGTATGCGGGCTTCACCGTGTATTTGCCGCCTACGCCGATTTTTGCATCGGTGCCGATGGGCCATTCCTCGGGGATGGTGAATTCGCGCCCCGCTTTCACCCATTGGCTGCCCTTTGCCGCACCAGGCAATTGGGCCCGGTAAATCATCACCAACGCGGGCATGCCCTCACGGGCCGGGATGCGCTGAACGGTGAGACGCACGCCCTTTGCCTCCGCGGCCGCGCGAATGGCCTCGTCCCGTGGATCCACCGCGTAGACCTCCGCGTGGAGCATTGCGGAAAAATCGGGCAAGAGGCATTCGATCTCCGCGTGGTAAGTGGCACCCGGCTCCGCCGGAATCAGCGCGGTCTCGATCTTCCCGCCTTCATTCCCCGCAATACCCGGGGGAAGAGACAACTCCACGCACTTTTTCCCACCCATGGTCGTCTCGCGAATGTAGCCTGCGTTCTTCTTATACCAATCCTGGTAAGGGAAGTCGTAACGCCAGCTTTTGAGTGGAACGGGGTCGGCAAAGTTCCAGTTAGGCACCAGATTTTGCTGCGCGACGGCTGCGATGGGGGCGCCGACGGCCAGGGCGGTAAAGGCAAACACTGCACGCATGCCCAAACCTCGCCTAACCGTGCAATTTGTCGAGGCTCTATGAGGGCAGAGGACAGGTGAAGAAAACTTGCCATAAAGTGACGCATCCGTTAAACGCCACTATTTGAAGCACACCACTATGAAATTGATTCACGCCGCAACCATTCTTACGCTCGCCCTTACTCCCGCCTTCGCAGGCCAGGAAATCGCAACACCGGGGAAGGAATCCAAGGCTATAATTTTCGACCCCTTTGAAAAGGGTAACAAGGAATTCCAGCTCGGTCTGAGCTACAATTTCTCCATCAATACTGGCAGTGAGAAGCGCCCGGATGTGAGCGACGCAGATATCCATCTCCGCATGGGCTGGATGCTCACCTCGCCCTCTGGTGATGGTTGCTTCCGCGGCAACTGGGAACTTCTCACCGAGCTCTTCGGCGGCCCAATTGTCGATGGCCCCGGTGACCTCTTTCTGGGAACGACGGTTTTCCTGCGCTACAACTTCGTCCAGCCTGACGCCAAGTGGGTGCCCTACTTCCAGCTCGGCGCAGGCGGCGTTTACAGCAACATGAAGGACGACAATGTTCAGCGTCTCCTCGGTCAGGACCTATCCTTCAATCTTCAAGCAGGCCTTGGCCTTCGCTACTTCAGCAGCGAGCGCATGGCATGGTTCGCGGAGGCGAATATCCGCCACTTTTCGAACGCAAGCACCGCTGCACGCAACCTCGGCCTCAACACAGTGGGCTTTCAGGTGGGCGCGAGCTGGTTCTGGTAGGCCGCTATCTTAATCATTTCCCAAAAAAGGCACTGACCGCGTGGTCGGTGCCTTTTTTATTTGGTGGGCAGCCTTATGAATTGGATGCCCTCTCAGGCCGCGCCTTGGCGGTTCGCTTGGCCTTTGGCCGGGGTTTGCCGGTGCTTTTGCGCGCTGGTTTCGCGCTGTCCAGGGCCAATGCCATGAACTCGCCTTGTGCGTCCCGCTTGGGTTGGCCTTCCTTGCGACCCACCTGCGTGTAGGTGCCATCCGGCTCCAGTAGCCACGCCTTCGTATTGTCGGCGAGCTGCGCGCCGAGGATTTTCGTCACGATGCGATCCCGCAGCACCGGATCCTCGATGGGTGCCACCACTTCCATCCGGCGGAAGAAATTGCGGGACATCCAATCAGCGCTGCCGATGTAGGTCACAGGCTTTCCCCCATTTTCAAAATGGAAAATGCGCGCGTGCTCAAGGTAGCGCCCCACGATGCTGCGGACGGTGATGTTTTCGCTCACGCCGGGAACTCCCGGTCGCAGGCAGCAGATGCCCCGCACGATGAGGTCTATTTTCACCCCTGCCTGCGAGGCACGGTAGAGGGCGCGGATGATCTCCGGGTCGCTGAGCGAGTTCATCTTCGCGATGATGCGAGCGGGCCGTTTCTTTTGCGCATGCTCCGCTTCACGGGCGATGAGATCGAGCATCCGCTTGTGGAGTTCAAAGGGGGCTATCAAGAGCTTGCGCGGTGTCTGGAAACGGCAGATGCCCGTAAGCAGATTAAACAGGTTGGTGGCGTCCTCGGCGAAATCCTCGTCACAGGTGAAAAAGGACAGATCGGTGTAAATGCGCGAAGTCGTGGGGTTGTAGTTGCCCGTGGCCACGTGGAGGTAGCGGCGGATACGGTCATCGTCGCGCCGCA
>JAYUWZ010000987.1:0-5907 GCA_043753265.1 Verrucomicrobiaceae bacterium | reverse complement strand
TGGAATTTCATGGCGATCCCATTGCTTTGAATTCAACGGGATCTTTCAGTCGCTGGAAGCTCCATCAAGATGACATCGAAAAGGGGGTAAACACACCGACGCAGAGCGTCGGGCCACAAATCTACGGCTTCACCTCAAACACCAAAATGATCTGCCCTCGCTCGTGTAGCGGCCCCCGGACAAACAATGGGCTGCCGACTCCGAGCTTTGCCTCCGTCTCCACCAGCAGCCGCTTGTCGTGGTAAAACTCCAGCCGGAGTTGGTACCCGTCCGAAACCCGTGTCGCATGCGCCCCCACCCAGAAATTCTGCGTCGGGACCAGCCAGCGCTCGGTCTGGTTATCCATCGCCTTCGTCGCCGAGCCAATGATCTCAAACTGGTCGTAATTGAAGACCTTCGAGAGCCTCTTCGCATACGGCGCGATCTCCGCGGGGGCTTGCTTCGCCTGCTCCCCCTTTTTCGGACTGCTCGCCAGAATCACTCCGCACCACACCTTGTCGTCCGCATCTGCGGCGACTGCGAGGGCGAGAATGATTGCGAGAAGGCGGAACATGCTTGGAGCTTATTGGAGAACGTAATCCTTGGCCAGCTTGTCCATGCCATCGACCCACACAACCGCGAGTCCTTCGGCTTCCACCAGCTTTGCCCGGAGCAAATGGTCCCCCGCCTCCACCTTGGTCACCGTCGCCATATATTTCGGAGCCCGCGATCCCGATTCCGTTCCCGCGAGATTGCGCGCTGGCTCCGCTGGCGGCGGCATGAGGCTGTAAATGCCCAGCGCCGCAAGCAGGCAGCAGGCGCTGGCAAAAACGAGACGCCAGAGTGAAAACAGCGGCTGTTTCTCCCGCTCCGGGGCAGGAGGCTGAATCTGCCTCAGGATTTGGTGATTGAAGAACTCCCCGTTCCCAAGATTCGGCGTGGTGGAGTGCCGGCGAAGCGCCGTCGTGAGCACAGCATGCTCAGCCTTCATCGCGGCAACGTCGGGGTTTTCACGCTCAAACACCACGGCATCCTCGGGAGACAGGCTGCCATCGAGATACGCGGTCAGGCGTTGCTCATATTGGTTAAGCGGTTGAAGCGGTTCAGAGCTGTTCATAAACGTCTTGGAGCAGGGTTTGGAGTTTCTTGCGGGCGTAAAAAAGTCGGGACATCACAGTGCCAATCGAACAATCCATTGCCTCGGCGATTTCTGAGTAATCAAGTCCTTCAATTTCGCGCAACACCACCGCGGTGCGATGCTCGGGCGACAGTTTTTCGATGGCATCGTTGATGCGACCGCGGATCTCCCCATCGGCAATCCGCTCGGAAGGCTGCATCTCTTCTTTTGGCGCAGTCATTGCACCCGTAGCGACACCTCGGAGGCCGATGGTATCGTCAAATTCCTGGGCACCGTGCACATGCTTTTTCCGCAGCCAGTCCAGCGCGACGTTCGTCATCACGCGGTAGAGCCATGTGTAAAAAGAAGACTGCCCTCGAAAATTAGCAATGTTCCGCCATGCCCGCACGAAACCGTCCTGGGCGAGGTCCCAGGCATCGTCTTCGTTTCTGACCATCTGGTAGATCATGGAGAAGCAGCGTTGGCGGTAGCGGTTGATGAGTTCATTGAAAGCACCCGTGTCACCCTTCTGGCATCGGGCCACGAGTTCGTGGTCACCAGGGCCATCGGGCTCGGCGGTTTCCATCTTTGACGCGCTGGCGGGCTCTTTATTCAACGGCGTTTATGCCGAATACTGAATGAACCTACCGTCCATGCCGGCGGCGAAATTCCGCCCGGCACTCCCCTGTTTTCGTTACGATCCCATCCCGAATGGCAAAAAGCATTCCCCGGATTTTACCCACTTGCTCCGTTTGCAGGATTTGCGCATTGCCCAGTTGGGCGGTGGCATTCAGAGCGCCGTGGATGGCGTGGAGTGCCCGTTTCAGGTAGGCGATGCACATCCCCAGATCCTCCACATCGTCCCCATCGCTCAGGGCCGCCGCCAGTTTGGCCGCCGTGATCGTTGCCCCCGTCTGAAGGGCATTGGATGCCGGATGCTCATTGGACTTCGAGTCCAGCTCATCAAAAATCTTTCCAATCTCCGCAGTGAACTCAATCGCCATGCGGTAGAGTGGGTGGCTCTCAAAAGGATACCCCTCGTCCTCCTGCTCTTCCTCGGTCTCCTCCTCCATCCCCGCCACTTCCTGGTCAAACATGGCATCCACTTCCTCCTCCCATTGTCGCCCGTTTCCCTCTGTCAGATGGGTCCAGTTCATCTCCCGGGCTATGATTTCGTCACGCTGGGGGTGGTCCATGTACTTCTCTAGAAGTTCCATGTACTTTTCGGTCCGCTTCTCCTGCTGTTGGAGGAAGCGTTCCCACTGGTACTCGTCCCAAACTGCGTCGGAGTGGTCGGACATGCGAAGGCAACCTACGAAAAATCACGGCAGGGCAAAGGAAAATTACCGTTCTTTTATCCGTACTTTCTTCTTTCGCCGGACGCTCTTTTTCCGTTCCTTGAGCACATGAGTAAACAGGTCGTCCCAGTGCAGGTACGCGCGATTCTTCCATATAACAATGGGCGCGCGGTGTTTGTGGGCAACGATACGAAGGTTTTCGTCATCTATGTGGACGAGGGCGTGGGCGCCGCAATCGCCATGTTCATGAACAAAACCCCAAAGGAACGCCCCCTCACCCACGACCTCATGGCCCACCTGCTCGCCGCCCTGGGGGGCAAGGTCGACCGCGTAATCATCAACGATCTCAAGTCCGAGACCTACTTCGCGCGGCTCATCATCAGCGCCGAAAACGAACTTCACGCCCGCAAGATCGTGGAAATCGACGGACGCCCCAGCGACTGCATCGCCATGGCCATCCAGCAATCCGCCCCCATCTATGTCTCACAGGACGTATGGGACGAAGTCGAAGACCGCTCCGACATCCTGCGGAAGATGGAAGAGAACCAGGAGTAGTAAAGCCAGAGCTATCGCTTGGCCATCTGCCTCACCGCCTCGTACACCACAATCCCGGCCGAGGTGGACAGATTGAGCGAACGCGTGCTGTCCGCCACCATGGGAATGGTAAGGCACTGAGCCTCGTTTGCGGCGATAATCGATTCCGGAAGCCCCACTGACTCCCGGCCAAATACCAGGAAATCCCCCTTCTGAAACTCCACATCCCAATAAATTCGTGGCGCCCGCGTGGTGAGGAAATAGTAACACGCATCGGTAGGTTGCGCAGCCTGCAACTCCGCAAACGAATCCCACACTGTGACCTTTACGTCCTTCCAATAATCCAGTCCCGCCCGCTTCAGCGTCTTGTCATCCATTAAAAATCCCAGCGGCTTCACCAGATGCAAATGAGCCCCCACCGCCAGGCACATCCGCCCGATATTTCCTGTGTTCGGCGGGATCTCCGGCTCGACCAGCACTATGTTCAGCATCCCGGCTAGCGGTAGATATCCACCAGGAAGATCACCGACTCGCCATCGCTCACATTGATGACAGCATGCGGCACGTCCGCGCGGTAGGTCGCGCTGTCGCCAGGCCCGAGTTCCACCGTGTCGCCCGCACTTTCCAACAGCACTTTCCCGTTTTCCACCGTAAGAAATTCCCGCGTGCCCTCATAATGCGGATTGCTCCGAAGTTCCCCACCCGGCCGCAGCGTCACCTCGTAAAACTCCACATCCTTCTCCAGATTCAGCGGGGAGAGCGTGCGAATCTGGCAGTTTTTGTCCGAGCGATACACCTGGCCGCGATCGGAAGTCCGCACCACCTGGATACTCGCCTGCCTCTCGCTGGTCTCGATCAACTCGCTGATGCTCATCCCAAATGCCGAGGCGATCCGGAAGGTGACGGCGAGGGTGGGGTTGGCCTTCTCGCGCTCGATTTCGCTAAGCATGGACCGCGACACCCCGCTCGCCTGCGCGAGGTTGTCGAGCGACCAGCCGCGATCCGTACGCAGCTTCTTCACTCGTTGTCCGAGATGTTCATTGATCGTGGATGGGCTAATGGCAGTTTTCGACGGGCGTTTGGCCATGACGGCGGCGAGAATAATGAATACGCTGATTTTGGGAAGCCTGCTTGCAAATTACCTCAAAGTTACGCGTTAAGCCCATTCTGTAGCTTGATGCTAACATCGCGTTCACGTATCCACGCGCAATGAGCGACCCAACCAATCCCGTTTCAATAGGCTCCGGCGCAGTCCGCAGTTTGCAATCCTTCGTGGGGCGCGGAGCAAAGGTGAGCGCTCCAGTCACGGCCTTTTTCGGTGCCATTGCGGACCTCGCATCCACCATCGCTGCCTTCTCTCTTTATCTGCTCATCTTCTGTTTGGTCACCTCCATTGTGTCAGGATACATGTGGTTTGCCCGCTATCGGCGGGAGTACACGAAAGCAGCGGCGGATGGCGTGATGAAACCCGAGGAAGTGGCAACCCTCGGGGAGAGCAACCCATGGTCCGTCACCTTTGCATTTTCCATCATCGCCAGTCTCGTCATGGGCGGATTCGTGGTCGCTGGCGCGGTTGCCGGGGAGGAGGACAAGGGTCTCCTCGCCTCGACGATTCCCGGCCTCGATAAGCTGCAGGACTCCCTCTTTCGCGTGGAAAAGAAGGTCGATTCCATCAAGGAAGACACCACCGCACTGAAGACCGATACCACCACAATCAAGGCTGACACGGCCTCCGTGAAGCAGGACACCGCAAAGATTGCCGCCTCCGTGGAGGAAATCGCCAAACGTTTCGAATCCCTCTCCAGCACAGGCGGCGTCATCGCCGCACCCAAGACCCCGGAGGAACACTACCACAACGCGCGCATCCACGAGCTCGGTGGCAATTTCACCGCCGCCCGCAAGGACTATACTGCATACGTCAGCGCCGACCTCGAGACACTCGACCCGTGGCTCAACTATAGCACGATGCTCAAGGTGCAGGAGGGAAAGGAAGGCGCGCTGGAGACGATGCGTTACTTCGCGGAAAAATCAAAAACCGTCTCATTCAAGGTGGCTCTGGCATTGCTGCAGGAACGCGACCCGCGCATCGCCAGGCTCGAGGCACTCTACAAGGATCACCCCGACTACGGCCCCCTGCCCTATCTGCTCAGCCAGGAGTTCTCCGACACCAAACGCGGCGACACCACCCTGGCCGAGCAGCGCACTGAGCGCGACTGGCTGGAAAAATTCCGCGCCGCGCAATCCGCAGGCAAATTCGTAAAATACTTCATCGATAAAAAGGAGGCTCAAAAGTGGCTCGATACCGCCGACGCACGTTGGGCCAAGCTGAATAGTTCACCCACCAAGGTGCTGGATAATCCAGTCAGCATTACCGTCTCACAATCGAACTCAGGCTGGGGAATGACATTCATCCTCACCGACTACAAAATCAAAGAACTGTTCTACAAGATGGACGGCAAGGGCGACTTCATCTCCACCGGTCACCTGAACTTCGTCAATGCGCAGACCGGCCTCCCAATGGCAAACTTGCACGTGACTCTCGGAGACATCACCGGCGAGCACACCGTGGAGGTGCGTTACACAGACAAAAACGACCAGATGAACGGGCCCTACACGCTGAAGTTCTCCACCAACGAGCAGCAGATGAAGAACGGCAAAATGATGCTGAATGCCACCGCCACCTCATGGCTCAGCTATCGCGATTACGACGGCAAGCTGCTCCTCTACTTCACCGGCATCCTCACAAACCGCCCCATCATCAAAGAAATCCGCTATTCCACAAACAACGAATCGCTCGACAAAATATTCGAGTTCGAACCCTCCACCTCGGGATTCGAAGTTGGCGATAAAATCAGCGTCTCCATCCCGAAAGACACCGAGTTCGCAGCAGTCCAAATAACATTCAAGGACGACACGAAGACCGCGATCCAAAAATTCGTGCGAAAGAAGTGAGCCTCGTCATTCGTCATTCGTCATTCG
>JAYUWZ010000986.1:0-5912 GCA_043753265.1 Verrucomicrobiaceae bacterium | reverse complement strand
GGAACAAAGAGCGGCAGGAGAAGTAGGGCTTGATAACGGGGCCTCACCTTACTGAGCAAAAAGATGAAAACACCAATCACCCCTGCTCCCCAGAAAAGTAGAGCGAGAAGGGCAGGGATCAGCATAGAGAGCAAAAACCGTTTGGATGACTCTCCCCTGATTACAGGGTGCGTCAAACCCGAAAAACAAGCCGTCTGCGGTTTCCCAGCTGGGTTGCTACGCGGTCCAGAGCTTTGGTCCACCCGAGCCTCCATCGGAATCCCTTACGAATGCGCTTGCGCGCAGCGGGCCGGGTGCGTTGTCTGGCGAGCCTCTTTTTCCATGATATATCCGGACTGGATCACCTTGAAGTGGACGATGCTCCTCGTGGGCGCGCTCCTGATTGCCTTTCACGCACTTGCCTTTGCCAAGCCCGATGCCGTGCAGGGGCTCCTGAAAAAATTCCCCCGAAATGTTGAAGCCGGCGTTCTGCTCACCATCGCAGCCACCACGTGGTTTTACTTCATGGTGAAGTGGATGGACTTGGGCGAATTCCACAAATGGCGCGGTGGCGTTCTCATTGTCACGCCCATTGCGGGCATTCTCGCCATTTTCTTCATGCGCGACTTCCTCGCGGTACGGGCCCTGGGCACTTTGGTAATGCTCGCATCCGAGCCCTTGCTGGAATCCGCCTTCCTGCGCCCGGAGTCCATCCGTCTTCTGCTGGTGGTGCTCGTCTATGTGTGGGTGCTGTTCGCCCTCTTCTGGGTGGGCATGCCTTACACGCTTCGAAACCAGATTTCCTGGGTCTCCGCAACCAAGGGGCGCTGGCGAGGCGCCTCGCTCGCAGGCATCGCCTATGGAGCCTTGCTGTGTGTGGGTGGGTTTATGGTGGGTTGAGAGCAGAAAGCAAACTGGAGGATTAATTCGCGTCAGCTCTGCGAGTAGTTTTAAAGCTCCTGCGCTACAATGACGACTACGCCGAAGGCGTTAAAGCTTACAGCCCAAGGTTGGCCCGAGCTTGCGAGGGACTACCTTGGGAAGCGTCGAAACGATATCTACCCCGAAGGAGGTTGAGGCAACCGTTTCGTGATTCATTGATTCAACATTTTCAAGGTTGGCTCTGTTTGGCCGTATTCCCAGGGTAGCTCGTCCCTCGCAACCCTGGGCTGGATGATGAAACGCCTTCGGCGTAAAATCACAGCTCGTCATGAAAGTGACTGACAAAATCTGGCAAAGGCAGTCTGCAATACGTATTGCGGTTTGCGATTCCAGTATCCACAAAAAAAACGCTTGGCGGGCCGCAGCTTTCGCCGGGCCCGCCTTTGGAAGCGTTGGACTGAATTGCGTGGGTTACTTGTTCGCCGAGACCACGTCGTTCAGCTTGAAGATGGGCAGGAACATCGCGATAACGATGCCACCTACGATAAAGCCGAGGAATACAATCAGGATGGGTTCGAGCAGCGAGGTGAGGGCGTTCAGCGTCGCCTCGATTTCCTCGTCCCAGAAGTCCGCCATCTTCTCGAGCATGTTGTCGATTTTACCGGTGTTCTCACCAGCAGACACCATGCGAAGCATCATGGGCGGGAAGATGGGCTGGCGGCTCAGCGCGGAGGTAAGCGTGTCGCCCTTTTCCACATCGGCGGAGACACCTTTGAGCGCCTTGGCCACCACGGAATTGCCCGCGGTATCACCGACGATTTGCATCACTTCGAGAATCGGCACACCCGAGCGGATGAGCTGGGCGAAGGTGCGGGCAAAGCGGGTCATGCAAATCTTGTGGAGAAGCGGTCCAAACACCGGCATTTTCAGCTTCATCCGGTCCCAGGCTTCCGCGCCACTCTTGGATTTCAGCCAAGTACGGATACCGAATACCGCCCCGACAATACCAATGATGATCGCCCACCAATAGCCGCGCACGAAGTCCGAAAGGTCGATGAGGAACTGGGTGGGCGCCGGGAGTTTCGCGCCGAAGTCGGCAAAGATGCTGGCGAAAACCGGCACCACTTTCACGATAAGGAATGTGGTGATACAAAGTGCGATACTGATGACGATCACTGGATAGGTCATGGCGGACTTCACCTTCTTCACAAGGCGGGCGTTCGATTCGAGGAAGCCAGCGAGACGGTCCAGCACCTCGGCGAGCAAACCGCCCGTTTCACCCGCTTTTACCATGGAGGCGTAGAGGCGGTTGAATACCTGTGGATGCTTGCACACGGCGTCGTAAAAGGTGCTGCCCTCCTGCACACTGGCCGTGACCTCGCCAATGATGCGGCGGAGACCAGCCTGCTTGCGCACATCGCACTGCTCGAAGAGACCAGTGAGTGCGCCGACGAGCGGGAGACCGGCGTCGACCATCGTGGCGAGCTGGCGGGTGAAAAGAACGAGGTCCGAGTCCGACACCCTGGCACGGGCGCGGGTGAGTTTACTGGCGGCACTCTTTTGGATTGAAAGGACCATCAGACCTCGCGCCATCAGGGTATTGATGGCGTTTTCCTCATTGAGTCCTTCCTGTGTGCCGGAAATCACTTTTCCGGAAACGTCACGGGCTTGGTAGGCGAAGCTGAGCATGCCAACAGAGAAAGCACAGGTGGTGCCAGCGAGGGACGAATTCTGGAAATTACAATACTATGCATCTTTTACAGAGAAACCCTTTTGCCCCTTACCCAATTGCCGCGCAGGGCGCTCGTCTCTTAATTCGCCAGGAGCTTTCTCAATTCCGTGGTCTCGACATCCTACGGCGAGGTTTGCACTGCCCTGTCCAGCATGGCGAGAGCCGCCGCCTTCTTTCCTTTGAGAATGGGATCCAGCAGCAGCAATAGCCGGGCGGCCAGCCTCAGGTCCTCGGCACCCGCCTTGGCCGAAAGCCGGCTTACGCCGAGGTCGCACAGCCAGGCGGCGCGCTCCATGTTTGGTGGCAGGTCGTCCTGCGTGGCCTCCGCCAGACTGAGAGCGAGGGGCAGGACGGGATGGGACGGATCAATTGCCTGGGCCTCCCGGGTGCGGGTCGCTATATTGCCACAGCCTTCTCCCTGAAATGAAATGAAACGCGTGGCAGCTTCGCGCACGGTCTGCGGAGCCTTCAGCGAAACCATGCCTTGCGGGGAAAGTGCGCGCGTACGTTCCGCTGCAAAACGCCAGTCCGGCATACTTGCGAATGCGGGCAGCAGCCGCTTCTCCCAGATTTCCTCGCGCTCAGCCGCGGTCAGTGGTGAGAGGGTTCCAAGGCGTCGATCAAGCCTTGCTCCTGCCGCGAATGCCGACAGATCCTCCGCCGTCTCCGGCACAAGCGCCGGAGGCGTGGGAATCTCCCACAGGCGCACGGTCGTATCTTCGCTGCCGGTGAGAAGGCGATCTCCCGTGGGGCTGGGCACAGCCAGCCTCACCGCACCCGAATGATGCAATGCCGGCCCGAGCGGGAGCCCGGTGGCACTGTCGTAGATCTGAAATGAGCCCGCCCCGTAAGCAATAAGAAAGCGCTGGCCGCCGTGGATGAACGCGGTACTGTCGATGCTCCCGGGCACGGGCGGCGATGCGGCAATCGGCCGGCCATCGCGGGCATCGGTGATGCGCGCGCCATCAATGGTCGTGGCAGTCAGCAGTTGCGCACCATCCTGCGAAAATGCAGCAGCCTCGATGTAATCCTGATGCTTGATGCACTCCCCCACCGGCTTGCCGGTCGCAGGGTCGCAGATCTGCGCGGTCTTGGTTTCCGGCATCGTCACGGCACGGGTGCCGTCGGCACTCAGCGCCTCTTGATCATTAAATCCCACATGCTCCATGGGCTTCCCCATCGCAAAGCCGGTCGCCATTTCCTGCAATTCCACGGCGCTGTCGTTTTTGCGCACCAGCCTCCGCTTGCCATCCGCCGTCGTGAGGCGCGGGTTGGGCGTCATCGGGTCGTACTTCACCGGCTGGAGCGGACGCGCTGTGGCCACTTCCCAGCTCGCCGTGGCGTTGCCTTCCTGCACGGCGTCGATGCGTGTTCCGTTCTCTGAGAACCACGCCTTTTCCACTGCGTGCCGGTGAGGCATCGGCAGCCCGGCAACGGGTGCCGTCGACACGGGCCAGATGAGCGCCGGCCTGTCGCGGCTCGCGGTGAGCAGAAATGCGCCGTCCGGGCTCAGCGCAGTCCACGACTGCCAGGTGCCGTGCACAAATGGCGAACCCAGGTCCCGGCCACTCCGGGTATCGCGCAAATAAGAACGCCCGAGATCCGAGCCAACGAGCCACCGCGAACCGTCAGTGCTAAACGCAATGGTGACTGTTTTTCCGGGAAACCGCAAAATCCTCCCGACTGAAGCTCCGTCGGCTGCATTCCACATGCGCGCCCACCCATCCCCCGCTGCGAGAACCCGTGTGGAATCCGGGCTGAACACGATGTGAGTGACATTGCCCGGTGGATTTGTGGCTGCCTTTGCCGATACGCTCGTGGCAACATCAGTGATCGTAAGCGGCTTCATCGCGTTCGAGGAGGCCAGCAGCTTTCCATTGGGCGAAAGCGCCACGTGGTCGCCCCCTGCGATATGCGTGTCAAAACGGTCCACCTGTTTGGAGTTCGCAGTATCCCAGATGCGCGGCGTGCGATCGGTTGCATCCGTGATGAGGAATGCGCCATCGCCGGTAAATTTCATCGCCACGATGGGTGCCGGATGTGGCATGGGAACGCCCTCGGCTTTTCCGGTGGCAAGATTCCAAAGCTGGGCAACGTCATCGACCCCTACAGTGGCGATACGCTTGCCATCCGGACTCACTGCCGCTGCAAGGACGGAGGTTCCAAATTTAATCTCATTACCGAGCGAACGCCCCGTCGCAGCATCCCAAGTCCGGCCACTTCCGTCATCGGTGATCGTGAAAATGCGCGTGCCATCCGGGCTGAAGACGGCGTGGTTGATTGCTGCGTCGTAGCGCAGCGCCCCCACTGGCAGGCGTCCTGCATCGCGCTGGCCGTACATGAGCGCAAGCCAGAGAGCCTCCCGGGCGTTGCGATTTTGCGGGTCGTAGCGCAGGGCGCGGCCCAGGTAGGCGACGGCCTCCTGCCACTTGCCCTCGCCAAACCGCGCCTGGGCAGTGGCGAAGTCCGCGCGGCTGGCCTCCATGACCTGCGTGCGCGCCAGTCCCTCCCCGGCCACAGCGCGGAGAGTGGCGGCGTCGGAGCCCTCCTTGGCCTTCATCGCCATGTTCCTTTCGCGAAGGGCCCATAGCGTCAAAGGCACGGTGAGCAACGCAACGAGCACGGCTGCCGAGCCGCTCAGTATGGCAGTCCGCTGGCGGCGGCGGCGCGCCTGATCATTGGCAGCGGTCCTTGCGGCTTGCTCGATTTCCGCGCGGCGCTCGGGCAGGGCCCGGAGCCGGGTCGCGAGTTCCGCGGTACCTGCGAGGCGGCGCGCGGGGTCGCCATCGACACACACGGCGATGTCCTCCCGAATCAACAGATCGCTCACATCGCGCTCCCAGCCAGGCGCGAGGGGGCGCTCCGGGTCACCGATGATCATCTGGTAAAGCATCACGCCGAGCCCATACACATCGCCCTGCACCGTGTAGGGACGCCCGGCGAGAAACTCCGGCGGACTGTAGAGCGGCGTGCCGCTGCTGTTTTGCATCGACGCCATGGTGAAGCCGGCCCCGGTGACCCCATGGCGGAGCAGCGCGTCGTTATCGGAAAGAGCACCAATTCCAAAATCCACGAGCCGTGGCCGTGGCATGCCCCTATCATCGCGAAAGATGAGAATGTTCGCAGGCTTGATGTCCTTGTGCAGCACACCGACGGAGTGCGCCGCGGCAAGCGAGGTGGCTGCAGCAGCGGCAATTTCGATGCGGGTCTCGAGGGGGATTTTCGCAAATCCGCCCTGACGCTCCGCCCACTGGAGCAGGTTGCCCTCCGGGGCGTACTCGCTTTCGAGATAAAACGGCGGCTCGTCCAGCTTCAGTTC
>JAYUWZ010000985.1:0-2736 GCA_043753265.1 Verrucomicrobiaceae bacterium | reverse complement strand
GCGAATCAAGCCTGAGCGCGTAATTATCGATCACGTGGAGGAGCACACGGTGGAGATGGTGCTCGATACCGGCATGTGGGCCGGCATGACCCTTTACCCCGAAAGCAAGTGCACCCCGGCGCGCGCGATCGACATTTTGGAAAACTACGGCAGCGAGCGCATTTGGATGAACTCTGCGTGCGACTGGGGAATCAGCGTGCCGCTCGCCGTGCCGCGCACTGCGGTGGAGATGCGCCGGCGTGGCTGGAGCCACGAGCGCATCGACGGGGTGATTCACGAAAACCCGATCCGCTTCATGTCGCAGTCGCCGAAGTTCAAACTGTAAGCCATGGCGTTTTTCGACTGCCACTTTTTCAGCGACGCCCTCGCCCTCGACGTCTCGGCCTACGTGCTCCTCCCGCAGAAAACGTCGCGCAAAATCGGCGTTGCCGCTGGCGAGTCCCGTGCCACGCACCCCACGCTCTATCTCACCCACGGGCTCAGCGACGACCACACCACCTGGATACGCCACACGAGCATCGAGCGCTACGCCTCCGCGAAAGGCATCGCGGTGGTGATGCCCGCGGTCGGGCGCAGCTTTTACCAGGACATGGCGAGCGGCCCGAAATACTGGACCTTTATCAGCGAGGAACTGCCCACGCTCATGCGCCAGTTTTTCCCACTCTCCGCAGATCGCGAAGATACCTTCGCCGCCGGGCTTTCCATGGGCGGCTACGGCGCGCTGCGCCTGGGCCTCGCGTGCCCGCAAAAATTTGCCGCTGCCGCCAGCCTCAGCGGCGCGCTGGACTACGTGCGCCGGCTCAAGGAGGCGGGCAAGGAAGGTTCGCGCATCAGCATGCCCGAATGGTTCGGAGTCGCGGGCCCGGAACTGAAAGGCGAGGGGACGGATAGCGACCTCTTTGCCACCGCCAGCCGAGTGGCTGCCGGCTCCGGCCCCAAGCCCAAGCTCTACGTCTGCTGCGGCACCGAGGACGAACTCCTCGAGGACAGTCGCAGCTTTCACCGCCACCTCGACGCAGCCGGCTACGAGCACCACTACGAGGAAAGCCCCGGCGCGCACGAGTGGGGCTACTGGGATGCCCAGATCCGCAAAGTGCTGGATTGGCTTCCCATCCGCGCCTAACCTCGCCTGCCGATGAACGACGACTGGCGCTCCCGCAATAAAATGAAGGTTGGCGAAGGCAAGAAAGCCGCCCTGATCATTCTGGGCCTCATGGCAGGTTGCATCCTCCTGCTTTGGGTGGTGGGCAAGCTCATGCGTGGCTGAGTTTGGAGGAGGGCAGGGCAGGTTTCGTTACGCTCGTTCTAAACGCCTCACATCCCTCAATCCCTCCCATGCGGACTACAAGTCCGCATCACAATCAATGCTCGTTACATCCACATCCCAGCGGGTTCGCGAAGCATTCTCTGAAACAATACACCATGAAAACTCTCGCAACTCTCTTTCTTCTCGTAATCGCAGGCACCAGCATTTCGTTCGCTGATGACACTGGAGCACAACGTCAACGCGACATCATGCGCGCCCAGTGGGAACGCAAGCATGAGCAACGCCTGGAGCGGATACCCACCGTGGCGATTCGCACCGGGGGCCGCAGCGTAGGCGACGACCGCAGGGCTGAAAACGACTCCCAGCGCCAGACCATCGCCACCTACGGGCGCGGTGAGCGCACCGTGATCAATCGCGACACGCGGTAGAAAGCCTTCACCCTTTACATGAGCCTTCCGTCCCACTCAGGGACGGAAGGCTTTTGCTTTTTTTGGAAGGTGGTGAATTTTGAGCAGACGGGCGTTTTTTAACGGAGGCTTCCTCCGCTGACTCGTCTGTATTGCGGTAAAGCAGAATATTTCCAGATGAGAGCTTCTCGAACTTCTGACTGTTTATGCCGTTCTTCGTTGCAACCCGGCGTGGATATGCCGGGCTAGTGTCTGAAAGCCCTCCGGGCTGGATACCCACCGGAACACGTGTTCATTTTGAGCGCGCGGCCGGGATTTTTCGGCGGTGTGATACGTAATTTCCTCCCATGGTCCGCGTATGGGGTGGCATGGCATCGGCTTTACGCCCGCCATGCAGTCCATCCATCGTTTCACGGCCATCGTGCTTGCGCTCCTTTGTTCCGGGAGCGGCGTGTTTGCCGCGCGTGAAATTTCCTGTGAATTTCGCAATGGACTGATCTGGTTGAAGGTCGCGGTGGAAGGGCATGCCGCGCCGATGAATTTTGTGCTGGATTCCGGCGCGGGCGTGACGGTGCTGGATTTGAAAGCCGCGCAACGTGCAGGGCTGAAACGCGGGGCCCCGCAGGCAGTGCGCGGGGCCGGGACCATGGCACGCGCCTGGACTATTGAGGGGTTCCATGCGCGGGTCGGCGGAGAGCCCCTCGCGGGCACGGTGCTGGCGCTGGATTTGAGCGGGGTGAGCCAGGGCTGCGGCCGCACGATCGATGGGTTGATTGGGAACGATTTTTTCCGCAGGCAGATTGTGCAGATTGATTATGCACGGCAGAAGGTGCGTTTGCTGGAACGCGGGGAAATTGGGAAGAATGCGCAGGAGGTTCTGTCGATGCAGCGCCGCGGGGATGCGCTGTGCGCGAAGGCCGCAGTGGGCGATGCCAGGCCGCAATGGGTGCGCGTGGATACGGGGTGCGACGGTGCGCTCCACCGGGTGGAAAACGCAGCGTCTCGCGGAGCAGGGGGCAGGGCCTCGGTGGGGCTATCCACCGGGAAAGAGGCGACCCAATC
>JAYUWZ010000984.1:0-2736 GCA_043753265.1 Verrucomicrobiaceae bacterium | reverse complement strand
GTGCTGATTTTTGGAGGTTTGGAACGGGTGAAAGGAATATGTGCAATAGATGCGATAGGTGGGGTGGGTGCTCTGGGGCGTGGTGGGGAGGGGTTGTTGCAATTGGGGCGAGCGCTGCGTTTTCCGTGGTGGGGTGAGGGTAGGAACTGTTCCACGTGTTACACGCCGATGTGCGTTGTGGTGCCTGCCGTGGGTGCCTACCCTCCAAACCGTGTCTCCTCCCCCTGTTTTCATATGCGCACCATGCCACAAATGGGCTGGGCTGGAAAGTGGGTTTTCGGGGCTTCACTCTCAATTCGGCGAGGCTCATTTCACGAAAGCGACGTGAAGGTGGATGGCGCTCTCCGAGCGGCATGTGTGAGTATAGCCGAAGGCCACTGTGAAGAAGATGGGCGCTTCGCGCTGTACTTTTTCATGCCCAATGGTAACTCACGAAGAAACGGCAGAGCCGTGGGGCTCGGAGAGCGCCATCCACCTTCAAGCCCCCTACTTCTTCACGGGTTGGAATAATAGGACGTGGCCGAACTTTCCTGCCTCCAGGTGCAGCACGCCTTTGGCATCTGCGGGCAGGGCTTGAGGAGGCAGGACTTTGCCTGTCGTGCTCACGCTCACTTTTCCATCGCGCACGGTGGTCACCACGCGCCCGCTTACTTCGGTATCGGGCAGGCCGAGTCCGGTCACGAGGGTGGAGAGGGGGAGCGTGCCGTTTACGTCCGCGCTCGCGATGAAATTTCCCGCGGGCAGATCCACCGCTTTGCGCTCGGTGATGTAGTCCGTGGTCATCGGCTCGGGCAGCAGGGGCACGAGATGCTTTGCTGCCAGCTCCGGGTCGGCTGGCAATTCCAGGATGCGCATGTTTCGAAACTCCACCGGCGCGCCCTCACTCTCGATGCTCATGTAGCCTTTGCGTGGCGACACGCGGTGCAGGGTGGTGGCCAGCGTGCCGTTTACCTCGTTTTGGATCATGCCATCCATGCACGTGAGGCGGATGCGGTTCCAATCGCCCGTCTTGCTGCCATTGAAAGCGATTGGCATGGAGCGGATGCCGCACGAGCTTGAATGGCCGAAGCGCGGATCGGGGATCGCCTTTGAGATGGAGCCCGGCAGCGTGAAGATATCCCCGTGGCTCGTGTACCATGAGCCGTTGCCGAGATTGCACACCTGGATCTCATACCCCTCGCGCGGAAAAGGCCCGCCCACTGCGGGGAATGCGGAGTGGCGCACGAGGACGCCGGAGTTGCCGCTCGTTCCCTTGCCGCCATTGGCGCTGGGGGCCTCGGTGAGGTGACGCCACTCGTATTCGAGCACGAAATTTTCGTAGGCTTTCATCGAGCGGATGACGCCTGTCGGCCCGCGCGCGATATTCAGCACGTACTCGCCGGGCCGCTCTGCGTTTGGCGTGATGGAAAGATGCTTCGCCTTGATGGACATGCTCATCCCCGTCCACTGCTCCTCCAGCGCGCCCGTGAAAAGGCTCACCCACTTCCCCTCGATCGGTTTCGGCGGCGGGAACTGGCCATCCACCGGCTCCTGAGCGATCGCGGAAAAGGCGGCGGCAACAGCGCAGGCGGCGAGCAGGAGTGGCTTCATGCCTGCGGGTGTAGCGGGAGTGCGGGGAATGCTCAACCGCTTCGTTGTAAACGCATTCGCGTCGGATGCACGGAGCCGGGCGATTACGGCAGGTCGATCCGCACGATGGCCGTGGTGGCGTCGGTGAAGGTGACTAGGGTGATGATCTGGCCGCTGGAATTGAAGGAGCGGGTGACGCCTGCGCTGCAGCTCACGGCTTTCAGCACGGCGAAGGTCTTCACCGTCTTGCCGAGCAGCGGCTGATTTTCACGAATCAATTCGTGAACCGTGCCGAGCGAATCCGCCCCGTAGAGAGCGAAGTCGTCGATGCTGGTGACGCCGCTGGGGTGGGGCAGCGTGGCGGTGCCCTTTGCCAGGAATGCGGTAAAGAGCGGGCCGGTGTCGCCGCCCGGCTGCGCCAGCGAGGAAAAGCTCTTCCACTGTGCATTCGCAGGGCTTCCTGGGGGCAGATTTCCCTCGCGTGCGATGAGCGCCAGCGCGGAGCCATCCGGCGAGAACCAGATTCCGTCGTTGTTGGTGGAGAGCACCCCGCCGGCCTTGGCGGTGCCGATGAATGCCACAGCCGGGCCGGTGCTCGAGTTTGCGGGATCCTTGAACGCGCTGAAGATCGCACCGTTGGGGAGTCCCGTGGCCGCATCTCCTGCACGTGCGAGCGGCTCCCAAGTGGCGCCGCTGTCGCCGCTCAGGAAAATCCCGCGCGCGGTGGTGCTCGTCACGCCGCCGACATTGGCCGTGAGCGTGCCGAGCACGGAGAGGTTTGCGCCGAAGTTTCCGGAGCCCGGCAGGCCCATTTTGCTCCACGTGGCCGCGGGCAGCGCGCTGCCATCCAGCGTGTCTCCGGTTCCCGCATACTCGGTGAGCATATTCGGCTGGGCGAGCACCTGGATCTGACGGTTCGTGCTCGTGACGATTTGCAGCAGCGCACCATCGCCGCCGCGCTGGCCGCGGCCCTGGCCCGCCGACCCTGCGAGGGCCTTCAGCAGCAGGAAGCTCTTGATGGTCTCCACGCCGACAAAGCCGGGATCGCCTTCGCGCACGAGCTTGATGGTGGAGGTCTGGCCCGCAGGCAGCCACCATGCACCGGTATCATTGGCCGTGCTCACCGCCGGGCTACCCGTGGTGGGCAGCAGGCTTGCCGTGAAGACG
>JAYUWZ010000983.1:0-2738 GCA_043753265.1 Verrucomicrobiaceae bacterium | reverse complement strand
CCGCCTATGGTCAGCGGTTCCCCGGGCACGATGATGTTGTTTTCCAGCGCGAGCAGCGCGGTGGTGGTAGTGCCGCCAGCGACCAGCGTCGCGCCTGCGCTCGAGCCCAGCGCGGTGCCCGTGGTAATCTTGAGCGTGCCGTTGTTGATCGTGGTCAGGCCGGTGTAGGTGCTGGTATCTGCCACGGAGGGTGAGAGCACCCACATGCCGGGGCCATTTTTGACGAGGCTCGTCGCACTCGCCGCCTGGTTGATGAGCGAGATGTTAAACTGGTTTGCCCCGGTATTCGTGCCAGTGAGGTTCAGAGTGCGAAGGCCCTGCGTATCGAACAGGTTGATGTTCAGCCCCGTCTTCGTGAAGCTCAGCGTCGCCGAGGGCACACTGCCGGAGGCGTCGATGGTGTTGGTGACACCCGTCAGCGAACCGAGGATGCGGATCTGGCGATTGGTGCTCTGCGGAGTGGAGCCTGTATATTGCAGCGTACCGCCACGGAACCACAAGCCGATGCCATCACCAACGTTTGTTTCCTGGGCGAGTGTGCGTGCGCCAATGCTGCTGGGCACGCCGTAGTCGGAGATGGAGGCAATGTTCAGGATGCCCCCGCCAAACTGCGTCACGCCCGTGTTGGGATTCGCCGTGGGGGTGATGTACCAGGTGCCTGTGCCCTGTTTCAAAAGATTGGTCACACCGCCGGTTTCTTCGAGACGCATCGCGAAGGTGTTCGTGCCCGTGTTCGTACCGGTGAGCAGGATGCTGCGGTTGCCGCCGTTCTCGAAAAAATTGAGGTTCGACCCGGCATTCGTGAACGAGAGCGTCGCATCCACATTGGAGCCCGACGCGCTGATGGTCGCGGTCGTTCCAGCGTTAATGCGGATGTGCCGGTTCGTGCTTTGCGGCGTGAATCCGGTATACTCAATGCCGCCTCCACGGAACCAGAGCCCCACGCCATCGTCCTCCGCAGTCTCCTGCGCCAAAGTGCGCGCGCCGATGCTGCTATCCACACCGTAATCGGAAATCGAAGCCACATTCAGCAAGCCGCCCTCCATCCGGGTCACGCCGGTGTAGGTGTTGTTGGGGCTGGTGAAAGTAAGCCTTCCCGCGCCTTGCTTGATGAAATTTCCCGAGCCCGAGAGCGTCTGGTTAAAGGTAACCGTATGCGCCGCGGCATCCACACCGATGCCGCCATTGAAGGTCGCAGTGTTGATCGTGTGCCCATCGAGATGGGGCATGGCAATGCCGGTGATTTGCAGGATGCCGCCATTGAAATCGATGGCAGTGGAAGTTCCGCCAAGGTTTGCCGACGAGGCGACGCTCAGGGTCCCCGTCATCAAGGTCGTGCCGCCTGTGTACGTATTGGCTCCCGTGAGAACGACCGCGCCATTGCCTGCCTTCACCAAGCCCACCGCGCCCGTGCCATTGTCGGCAATCGCCGCACCGATGGTGATGGCATTCGTCGCGTTCTGATTTTGCAGCGTGAGTGTGCCGGGTGCGTCATTCGCCGCGCCGGCTGTGAGCGTGCCATTCCCTGTGAAAGTGAGCGCACCATTCCCGGCGGGCAGCAGCATGTCGCCCGAGGCAAGGCGCAGCGTGTTGCCCACGCCAATGTCCACCGAGGCAGGCGTGCCGAGCGCACCCTGCAGCAGGGAATTAATCGTCGTCGTCCCCACGGTGCCGAGGATCATGTTCCCTCCAGGGCCACCCTCGACGATGCGCACATTGGTCAATGGACCATCGGCGATGACTCCGCCGAGCCGGTTCACATCGGTGTAGGTGGTCAGCGCCAGGATCTCACCGTCCGCGGAATTGGTGGAGTTCACCGCCCAGTTTCCATTCACCGTGATGCGCCCGGGGAGGATGCCAGCGGGGCTGTTGAAATTATCCGTGGAGGCAAAACCGTCCCCACCCAGCACCAGGGTGCCTGGGCCGGAGATGGTATTGAGCTGGATCGACGAGAAACCAGTGGTCCGCGTGATGGAGGCAGCCCCGCCCAGAATGGTGCCACCCACTAATTCCAGATGGGGAATGGTGCCCGCCAGATCTAGCGTGCCGCCATTCAAAATGAGGTTCGCCGTGTCCGAGAGCATGGAAAAATCGTTCCCATACTCGAGGCGCAGGGTGCCGCCGTTGATGGTGGTGGAGCCCGTAAAAGTATGCGCGTTGGTCAGCGTCAGGACGCTATTGGACTTTTTAATGAAGCTGCCCGCACCGCTGAACGATCCGGCAAATGTGGTGACTGCGAGATTCCCACCCACAGTCAGCGCGATGGGCTCAGCAGCACTGTTTTCCAGCACGAGCCCATTGGAGCCCCTGAGCCCGCCGAGGGTGAAAGCATTTCCCGGCACGCCCGACGCAAATACGAGTGCGCCCACACTCCCCACCTGCGTGTCCAGCGTGCTGCTGGAGAGCGCATTCTGGTTCCGCAGGATCAGCGTGCCGCCGAGGTTGACGAAAGTGTCGCCATTGCGGCTGTTCGAGCCTGTGAGTTCGAGCACGCCGCCATTCACTCTGAGTGCCGTGTTCCCGAGCATGGAGCCCGAAATCAGCAGATTGCCACTGCCCATTTTCGCCACGTCGGAACGCACCAGGAGGTTGTTGGTAATCGAGTGTGAGCCCGTGTTGGAGTTGAGCACCGCCACGCCGCCTGCGTCGCCCTGGAGCGTGAGCACGCGGTTCGACGCGCTCGAGAGCGTCCACGCATTGGGCCCATCAAACTGCACATGGCCCACGGTCTGGTTTTG